>NZ_JBHWUI010000129.1:0-24136 GCF_042737525.1 Kitasatospora sp. NPDC059973
GCCCGCACCCCGAGCGCGAGCGGCTCGGCGAGCAGCGGGCGCCGCTCCAGCCGGGCCCGCCGGCGCGCGCCGACCGCGTCGGTGCCGTTGCGGGCGTCGAAGCGGGCCGCCAGCGCGTCCGCCTCGGTGCGCAGGTGGGCGAGGAGCGAGTCCACCGTCCAGGCGGCGCCGGGCGGTCCGCTGACGGCGAGCCCGCCGTGGCCGCCCCGGGCCAGCCCGGCGATCAGCACCTCGACGCCGGTCAGGAAGTCGAGCCGGCCGGCCTGGTCCCCGGTGACGCCGAACAGGTCGCGGTTCTCGGCCAGGATCTCCAGGCCGCGCGGCTCGTTCCCGGACAGCGCGCAGAACTCCACGTGCAGGCCGACCGCCCGGGCCATCCCGGACTTGCCGCGGGCGAACCGGTAGCCGACCAGGTGGCTGGAGCGCGCGTCGTCCAGCCGGCCTTCGCGCAGCAGCGGCAGCAGCGCGTAGGCGTGGCTGAGGTAGGGCTCCTCGGCGCAGGTGCTCTCGCCCTCGAAGACCGGCCGCCAGGCGTCCAGCGCCCGCCGGTCGTCCCCGGACCGCACGTGGTGGCCCGCCTGGGCGCGGATCTCGCAGGCCCGGCAGTCGCTCAGTTCGCTGCGCGGCCGGGCCGCCCACAGCTCGAAGGCCTGCTCGGTGTCGATCCCGGTGTGCGCGGCCAGGTGGTACCGCTGCGCGTAGTACGGCTGGAGGCCGTGGCCGGCGGCGCGGTAGCGGTCGCGCATCTCGGTCTGCCAGCGGCGCACCGCGTCCAGCGGGACGTCGGGGGTGCCGAGCAGCGCGGTGGCCACCCACTTGAACCGCCAGAACACCTGCTGGCCGGCCCACTCGCCGAAGCCGTCGCGGTCGGTGTCCCAGAGCTTCAGCACCCGGGCGAAGACCACCGGGGTCTTGCTCCGCTCGCCGTCGTACTCGTAGGCCTCCATCAGTTCGAGCAGCGCCATCGCCCGGACCGCGGTGTCGTCGAACTGCTCGGCGGCGTCGACCAGTTCCTCCGCCGTCACGGTCCGCAGCCGGCCGTAGGGGCGGGCGTCGTTCTCGCGCAGCGCGGCCATCACCGCGTCGACGCTGTCCAGTACGTCCACGGTCAGGACTCCTTCTGCGGGTCGGCGGCGTCACGGCCGGCAGCGTCACGGCCGGCGGCGGCGCGACCGGCGGCGGCGCGACCGGCCGACTCGTGGCCGAGCATCGCGTGGTCGAGCAGGCTGATGAACGACCGGTTGAGCAGGGCGCTCTCGCTGGACTTCAGCGGGCGGCGGGTGAGCAGCACGGCCTGCCCGTACAGCGCCTCGACGGCGGTGACGGTCAGTTCGCGGTCGCCGATCGAGGCGGCCCGTCGCACCAGCGGGTTGAGGTGGTTGAGCACCAGTTGGGCGCGCGGCGCCTCGGCGCGCAGCGAGCCGAGGATGTCGGCCCACAGGCCGTCGGCCTCGTCCGCGAGCTGGGCGCGGGTGCGCTCGTGCCGCGCCTCCCGGTTGTCCAGCAGCAGCGCGGGCGCGCTGGTCGGGTGGAAGCTGCGCAGCGCGACGTCGCAGTCGAACCGGCCGACCACCTCGCGGGCGACGGTGAGGAACGCCGCCGCGGCCAGCTCGGCCGCCGGGTCGACGGTGTCCAGGTGGGCGGTGACGGTGCCCGGGTCGAGGTCGGCCACCGACGTGCCGGGGCGGATCTCGGGCAGCCGGTGGACGAGGTCCCGGTCGTAGGTGTAGCCGCCGTTGACCACGCCGAGGCCGGCCGCGGCCGCGACCGGGGCGACCTGGCGGAACTCCTCGACCGTGCGCGTCACCAGGACGACCGGGTGGGCGCGGGCGAACTCGTCCAGGGTGACATTGCCGTCGGTCGTCTCGAACGGCAGCCAGGGCAGCAGCATGCGCAGCAACTCGTCGTCGTAGCGCGCGAGTTCCTTGACGGCGAGGTGGTGCACCGAGATGAAGCGGTGCAGCAGGGCCGGATCGCTGGCGGAGAGCCCGGTGAGCCAGTCCCGGATGCGCGCGCCGAGGGCGTCCCGGACGGCGGCGAGCGTCTCGTCCGCGTACAGGCCCTCGCGCGAGGCGGTGGGGCGCAGGCTGTCGGTGTCGACCACGCAGCGGACGAAGAACGCCCAGTCGGGCAGGAGTTCGTCGGCCTGCTCGGACAGCAGCATGCCCTTGAGGTGGACCCGGTGGCCGGAGCGGCGGGACGGCGGCACCGCGTCCGGCAGGACGTAGGCGACGCCGCGCAGGCCGACCAGCGGCAGGTCCAGCTCGATGGTGTCCAGCGGGGTGAAGTCGAAGGTGGTGCGGCAGTAGGTGGCCAGCGCCTCGCGGCGGGCCAGCGGGGAGCCGTGCCGCTCGGCCCACGGCGGGGTGCGGTTGACCCGGGTGGCGGTGCCGCGGCCGTCGACCACCGTCACCTCGTGGCGCAGCAGGCCGCCGAAGTCCCGGGCGAGCGCCAGGACGCGGTCGGAGCGGGTCCACTCGGCGGCGTCGGCGCGCGGCGCCAGCCGGACGGTGGTACCGGGCTCGGGCTTGGCCTCCGGCGGCAGGGTGCGGATGGTGTAGCGGCCGTCGGAGCCGCCGCGCCACTCGATGACCGGCGCGTCCGGGGTGGCGGCGGAGCGGGTGACGACGGTGATCTCGTCGGCGACCACGAAGCAGGCCAGCAGCCCGATGCCGAACTGGCCGATGAAGTCCCCGCGGGCGCGGGCCAGGCCGGCGCCGTCGAGGCGGCCGTCGGCGTCGCGCTTGGAGCTGCGGCCGATGGTGGCGAGGAAGGTGTGGACGTCGGCCTCGGTGAGCCCGATCCCGGTGTCGGTGACGGTGAGGACCTGGTCGGCGTGGACGGTGATCCGGGCCGGCGAGGCCGGGTCGAGCGCCTGGCGGGCGGAGATCGCGTCGACCGCGTTCTGCAGCAGCTCGCGCAGGTAGACCCGGGGGCTGGAGTAGAGGTGGTGGGAGAGCAGGTCCACCAGGCCGCGCAGGTCCACCTGGAAGGTGTGCGCGCTCGTCGGGTTCTCGGAAGGGGACACCGCAGGCTCTTTCGATCGCATCGGGTGTGGGGCGGGAGGGGCGGGGCGCCGGGGCCGCGGCCCGGCCGGGCGGCTGGACCGGCGGAGCGGGCCGTCGGGCCGTCGGGCCGGACCGGTGGGCTAGCGGGCGCAGCGGTCCCGGTGGGCGCGGAAGATCTCGGCGGGGTCGCCGGACAGGTAGTTCCACGGGGACTCGGTGACGGCGCCGTCGAGCGCCTCGAACAGGAGGTGCGCCGTCCTCGGCTGGTCGGCCAGCGAGAAGGCCATCGCGAAGGTGTTGAAGGCGGCCTGCCAGCCGCGCGGGCGCGGGTAGTCGGCGTGCAGCACGGACCGCCGCAGCGCCTCCTGGAGCGAGGCCAGGACGGCGGGCCCGGTGAGGTAGGCGTGGTCCTCGCCGTCCGGGAGGTCCAGCCAGTGCTCCAGGTGCGCGAGCGCGACCAGTTCACCCAGCGGGCTGCCCTCGGGAGCGGCCAGCATCGCGGCGCGGGCGAAGGCGTGCATCTCCTCGTGCGAGCCGCCCCACTTGGCGCAGAGCTGCTGGAGGCGCTGCTTGTGCGAGCCGAGGTGGCCGGGGTCGCGGCGCAGCGCGGCCTCGAACCGGTACCGGGCGACGTCCGGGCCGAGCGAGGCGCCGCGGCCGCTGATCTGCAGGAAGTACCAGGGGGCGAGCCACCGGGGCTCCCGCTCGGCCACCTCGAACAGCTGCTCCTCGGCGGTGTCCAGCCGCTCGTGGAACAGCCGCCACTGCTCCTCGGTGACGTACTGGGCTCGCGCACCGGTGCGCGCCTCCCAGGCCCAGGAGACGTGCCGGGCGCCGGAGAGCAGCAGCGCCGGCGTGTCCTCGGGCCGGTCGGCGACGGCCCGGGCCGTCCACTCCTCCACCCCGGCGACGTCGGAGAGAGCCACCAGCAGCCAGGTGAGTTCGGCCCCGTCCGTGACGGCGGCCAGCGCCGGGCGCAGCGACGCCCAGTCCCCCGCGGCCGCCTGGGCCAGCATCAGCCGCAGCTCCTCGTCACCGTGGGCCGGGTCGAGCGCCGGCACCGCCGCCGGGCGCGCGGCGGGGCGCCGGGCGAAGCCGAACCCCCGACGGCCGTCGGCCCCGCCTCCGGCAGCGCCCTCGCCGGAACGGCGTCGGAAGAACGACATGGTGTGGCCCCCTCGAACAGCATCGGCTTCTTTCGTACGGCTGCGCACTGGCCGCCCCAGACGCAGTACATATCACGGGCGGACGACATCCCGTCCGCCGGGCCGACCTCGAAGCCCAGGTCACGACCGTGGTGGCATACCCCGACCTGGTATGGGGACGCAGCATCGCGCGCGGGGCGCGGCGGGCCGGCCGGTTCCCGGAGCCCGGGCACCGGCCGACGGGACCGTTCGAGGACCGGCGATCCGGCGCGGTGGCACGGTGCGTGCGGCCGGCGCGCGTCCTGCACGGCCGGCGGGTTGGTGCGGACGCGCTGCTGCTCGACGGTGCGCATCCGCACCCCGCGCTCCAGGGCTCCTGCGCCAGGGCCCGACCGGCCTCCATGACCCGCGGGGGCGGCGGGCCGCCAGGGGCGAAGGCCGGCGCCTCGGCAATGGCGTGTCCGTGGCGAGTTGGACCCGCTCCTGCGGACGAACACGGCGGTCCGGTGCGCGAACGGCGAAGGGGGCCAGTCCGACCGGCCGCGCGACCACAGCAACGGAACGCGGGCGCACCGGAGTTGTCGTCGCACGACGGTGACATGTTGCTGCCAGTCAGAAGTGTGCCACCGGCGCTTCGGACCACGGGAACCGTCGATCAGTCACGCTGTCGTAGATGTACGTGATTCGCGTCCGGCTGGAGACGGCGGGTGGCCCCCCGCCCGTCCGACCGGTGGCGGCGGCGACCGTGCGGGACGCACTGGAGCGCGTGCTCCGGGAGCCGGCCCGGCTCGACCACGCCCGGATCCGGACGACGCCGGCAGCCCTGGACGCCGTGGCGTTCGTCTCGGCCCCCGGCCTGCTGGCCGCCGAGGCCGGGCTGCGCGCCGCCTGCGTGGAACTGTCCCACCCCCAGGGCCCGTTGGCGGGCTGGCTGCTACGGCACTGCGAGGCCGACTCCTGGCTGGCGCTCGGCCTGCACGAGCAGCCGACGTACCGCTGAGCCCGGGCTCGCGGCCGACCGGCCCCGAGCGCGGGCCCCGGGCACCGGCACCCCGCGCAGACGGGGGCCGGCCGCCCGGCCACCTGTCACGCGCTCAGGCGCTCAGGCGCTCGGGCGCTCGGGCGCTCGGGCGCTCAGGCCACCGTCGGCGTGCGGAGCGAGGCGAGCGTCTCGGAGTACAGCATCTCCTTGATCTGCCCCCGGACCGGCCGGGTCTTGCCGGCCAGCGCGCGGGCCCGCTCGACCGCGGTCCCGAGCAGCGCGTCGAGGTCCGCGACCTCGTCGACGATCCCGGCCGCGAGCGCCTCGCCGCCGCCGTAGCGGCGTCCGGTGGTCATCGCCTCGTGGGCCGTCCCCGGCGCCAGCCGGGCCCGGATCAGGTCCGACATGCCGCGCTGGAAGGGCAGGTCGAGATCCACCTCCGGCAGGCAGAAGTACCCCCGGTCGGCCCGCATCACCCGGACGTCGTGGGCCAGCGCCCACATCGCCCCGGCCGCGAAGGTGTGCCCGTTGAGCGCCGCGACGGTGACCACCGGCGAGGCCAGCGTCCGGGCGAGCAGCGCGTGCACCCGGTCCAGGTAGCCGGCGTACTGGTCGCCGTGGTCGAGCAGCCAGGCCAGGTCCAGACCGTTCGACCAGTACTTGCCGCTGCCCACCGTGACCAGCGCGCGCGGCCCCTGCGCGCCCTCCACCTCGTCGAACGCCGCCTCCAGAGCGGCGAGTCGGTCGGGGTGGAAGAGGTTCTCGTCGTCGGGGTCGAGCCGCAGGACGAAGACCTCGCCGTCCTGTTCCAGCTTCGGCATGCGTCGCTCCTTCGCGTAGTGGCGTCCCCGCCCGCGGGTGCGGGCGGGGCTCCGACGGCCGCGCCGGACCAGGTGGCCGCCGGCGGGCGGCCACCCGGTCCGGCCGCCCGGTCAGCTCCCGGGCCCGGCCAGCGTCAGCCCTTCGAGCTGCCCCTGCTCGTACGCGGCCACGATCGCGCGCCGCTGGAGCTTGCCGCTGCTGGTGCGCGGCAGCTGTCCGGGCTTCAGGTAGTGCACGTCCTCCGCCCGCACGGTGACGCCGATCGCCCGCACCAGGTGCTCGACGATCCGCGCCCGGCTGCCGGGCACGTCGTCCCGGGCCTCGCGGTCCACCTCGGTCAGGACCACGATGTCGGTGCCGATCTGCGCCACCGCGGTGCGGCCCTCGCGGACGAACGGGAGCTGCTCGACCGCCTGCTCGAAGTCGGCGGCGAACAGGCTGCGCCCGCCCACCTTGATCCGGTCGCTGATCCGGCCGGTGATGAACAGCTCCCCGGCGTCCAGGAAGCCGATGTCCCCGGTGGCGTAGTAGCCGTCCGGCCCCTCGATCGACCCGGGGCGGTCGAAGTAGGCCTCGGCGAGGCTGCCGCCGGCCAGCTCGATTTCGCCCAGCTCGTGCTCGCCGCAGACCTGCCCGTCCTCGCCGCGCAGCCGGACGGCGAACTCCGCCATCGGCCGGCCGACCGAGATCGCCGGGACGCCGGACGGTGAGGTCACCACCCGGATCTCGCCGCCCACCGGGCGGCTGGCCACCAGCAGGACGGCCTCGGCCATGCCGTAGCAGGGCATGAAGACGTCGCGCCGCAGACCGGCGGGCGCCATCAGGTCGAGGAACGCCTCCAGGTTCGGCAGGTTGATCGGCTCGCTGCCGAGGTAGATCGACCGCATCCCGGAGAGGTCGAGTTCGGCGATCTCCTCCGGGTCGAGGTCCTGCATCAGCTTGAGCGAGTAGTCGACGGCGAAGTTCGGGATGACGGTGCCGATGGCCCGCTCCCGGCCCATGTGCTCCCACCAGCCGCGCGCGTCGAACAGGAAGGTCACCGGCTCGGCGAGCAGCAGGTCGCAGCCGACGGTGAAGCAGGACAGCATGCCGCCGACCAGCCCCATGTCGTGGTAGAGCGGCAGCCAGCTGCTGACCCGCTCCCCGGGCTCGCGGCCGTCGGTCCGGGTGATCATGGCCAGGTTGGCCCGGAGCCGGCCGTGGGTCACCGGGACGCCCTTGGGGAAGGAGGTCGACCCGGAGGAGAACTGCACGAAGGCCAGTTCGTCGTCCCCGGGCGTCCGCAGCCGGGCGCCGGCCCGGCGCAGGCCCGCCGGCGGCAGCGGCAGCGCCTCGACCGGCAGGTCGACGGCGGCCAGCGTGGGGACGCCGAGGATCCGGGCGGCGCCGAAGTCCGCCGCGACCCGGGCCAGGAACTCCTGGTAGCCCTCCCTCGGCGTGTTCAGCACGAAGGGCTTGACGGAGAGCGGCACCGCGCCGATCTCCATCAGCGCCAGGAACGCGAAGATCACCGGAACGGAGGTCTCGAACGGGAAGACCACCCTGGTCCCCGGTCCGATCCCCTGCTCCCGGAAGAAGTCCGCACTGGCGGCGATCCGCTCGGGGAAGTCCCGGTACGGCGTGAACTCCGCCGGATCGCCGTACTTCTCGTACAGGTGGAGCCCCCGCTCGGGCGGGCACTCCTGGTTGCGCTGGATGTGTTCGAGCACCGGACCCCTCCTACTCGTTCAGTTGCCGCTCGTTCATGGTTCGGTCGCCGCGTTCCGTATCGGCGGCGTCCCGACGGGCCGTCAGGCCGGCGTGGAGGCGGCCAGGAAGTCCTGGAGGGAGACCAGGCAGCGCTGCTCCGCGTCCAGGAAGGCCACCGTCACCAACGCGTCCACCGCCGGCCGGTCGGCCTCCGGAAGGTGGATCCGCTGCCGGAACCGGGCCCGGAAGGTCAGGCCCTCCTCGTCCCACTCCTCCTCCGAGGGGGAGACGAGCCCGGTCCGCACCTCGACCCGGCCGCGCGGGATCTCCGCCAGGTAGTCGATCTCGGTGCGGGCGACCACCGCGATCAGCCGGTCGCCGTGCACGAGCCCCTGCCGGCCGAGCCAGTCCCACCGCCCGGCCTCCAGGTACTCCAGCGCGACCGCGTTGTTGACGTGCCCCAGCGCGTCGAGGTCGTTGGGGCGCACCGGGAGCATGAGGCGTGATTCGCCGAAGAACACGTCGGACCGTCCGTTTTCGATCGTGCCGAAGGGCCCCGGCCGAGGAGCCGGGAGCCGGTGTACCGGGAGCCGCTGTACCGGGAGCCGTAGCAGCGGGAGCCGTGGTGCCCGGGAGCCGTGGTGCCGGGAGCCGTCCGGACGGGGTGTCCTGCCCGGGCGGCCGGGTCCCCGGGTGCCCGGCCGCCGGACCGGCGCCCCGCGCGTTCACCGCGGGGCGCCGGCCGGGGGCCGCGGAGCCCGGCGTCAGCTGTCGAGGAGGTCCATCCAGGTGTCCTCGACCTCCTCCCGGGAGTGCACCTCGATCCCGGTGATCTTCTTCAGAGCGCCGCAGACCAGCTGCTCCTTCTTCTCCATCGCCTCGGGCCGGTAGCCGGTCTCGGCGGTGTCCAGGTGGTCCCACCAGTTGACGTGGGTCCCCCGGTCCTCCTTCTGGTCCCGGGCGCTGCCCAGGAGTTCGCCGTCCTCGCGGAGGAAGAGGTGGGCCACCGCGAAGGCGTCCTTGGCGTGGTACTCGCCGCTGTCCACCAGGGCCTTCGCGAACGACACGAAGTAGTTGCGGTGCTGGATCTCGTCGGCCGCGACCTGCTTGAAGATCCGGCGCAGACCCTCGTCCTGGATCACGTGCTGGCACTGGCCGTAGTTGACGGCGGCGGTGATCTCGGAGATCGCGAGCAGCACCAGGGTGCGCAGCATGTCGTCGTCCGGGAAGACCTTGCGGAACGCGAGGAAGGTCTCGTCGTCGATCGGCTCCATCCCGCTGACGTCCGCCAGCCGGTTGAAGACCGTCTCGTGGTGGGCCTCCTCCTCGTTCCAGTAGCGGCTCCAGGTGCCGCACGCCTCCATGACCGCCGCGAGCGCCGGGTTGGTCTTCTCCCAGCGGCGCACCTCGGCCTCGGCCTGCCGTTCCAGGCGGTCGGCACCGGGCTTGGTGGTCAGCTCGGCCCGGCCGGCGTTCCACACCAGGTTGCGGTCGAGCGGGGTGAGGCTGTCCAGGTCGACGGCGGACAGCATCTCGACGACGCTCCACCGGCGCGACTCGTGCAGCCGCTGCTGCTCCCAGGTCACGTCGACGAGGGACATCCGGCGCACCGTCACCGCGTCCCAGAGGTCGGTGATGATGGCCGGCGGCTCGGCGGGGACGACCGCCTTCCGGATCACCGGCTCCGTCTCGATGACGCTCATGCGGCCGCCTCCTTCGCCTTCTGCTTCTCGAACTCCTCCAGGAACACCTTCAGCACCACCGGGGTCGCGGTGTCGAGGGGCAGCGCGGGCAGCCGCACCCGCACGCCGTAGTCCTTGCGGAGACCGTTGGCGGTCCGGGCGAAGGCTTCCATCAGGTCAATGCTGTTGGTCATTTTGGGACTCCGGCCGATCACATCGGCCAGCGTCACGTCGTCGGCGAAAACTTCCTCGTCGGCGAGGCCGGCGTGCTCGCCGAATTTCTGCCGGATGTAGGACTCAACTTCGGGCGTCACCATGGCTCAGAATCATACAAGTTGGCGATTGTGCAGGCCAAGTGATGCCTGTTACACAAAAGTTGATGCATCATCAGATATGCTTCGCACAAACACCGTTGGACCCCCGGTCGGAACCGGGGGCCGAGTCGCGGTATTGGTCGGCGAATTCGGCCGAAATCACCGGAGGCCCGGTAGATCGGCAGGCGCGTCGACCGCCGGGATCCGGCGGATCGTCACCGCGGCGAGCAGGGCGACGGCGAGCGCGAAACCGATCGCCAGGTACCAGGTGTCACGCGCGGCGCCGAGCGCGTCGGCCGCCGAGGCGGTCACCACGGAGACCGCGAGGGCCGTCCCGAGGACGGCGCCGAGCTGACGGAAGGCCGCGTTCGCCGCACTCGCGGTGGCCAGCCGGGCCGGTTCGACCCCGGCCAGCGCGACCGCGCCCAGCACCGGCCAGACCAGTCCGGCCCCGGTGCCCATCACCACCGCCCCGGGCAGCCAGTGGGTGAGGAAGTCGGGCCCCCGGCCGCCGCCCCAGAGCAGCAGCAGCGTGCCGCAGGCGTAGATCAGGCAGCCGACGATCACCACCGGGCGGTCCCCGAACCGCTCCGCGAACCGGCTCGCCGGGCGGGCGACCAGCGCGGTGGCGATCGGCGGCGGCGTGGTGGCGAGTCCGGCCGTGATCAGCGACCAGTGCCAGTGTCCGGTCAGGAACAGGATGTTGTTGAGGATGACCATGTAGAAGGTCACCGAGAACAGCATCGAGCCGAGGTTGCCGCCGATGGCGCTGCGCGAGCGGAGCAGGTCCAACGCGATGACCGGCGCGGGGTGGCGGGCGCTGCGCAGCACCGCCGCCACCGCCAGCAGCGCGCCACCGGCCAGCGCTCCGAGGGTGCCGGGGCTCGTCCACTCCCAGTCCGGGCCCTTGACCAGGCCCAGGGCGAGCAGGCCGAGCGCGCCGCCGAGCAGCGCCGCGCCCAGCACGTCCGGGGTCGGACCGCCGCGCTCGCGCTGCTCGGTGAGCGAGCGGGAGGCCCAGACGGCCGCCACCCCGATCGGGATGTTCACCAGGAAGACCGCCCGCCACGACCAGTGCTCGGCCAGCAGCCCGCCGAGACCGGGGCCGATGCCGGCGGCCAGCGCCGCCGCCGCGCCCCAGATGGTGATCGCGATCAGCCGCCGGGCCATCGGGAACATCGGCATCAGCAGCGCGAGCGAGGTCGGCACCAGGATCGCCGCGCCCACCGCCTGCACCAGCCGCGCCGCGATCAGCACCGTCGCCGACCCGGCGAGCCCGCAGACCACCGAGGCCAGGGTGAAGAGCGAGAGGCCGACCGCGAACGACCGCCGGCAGCCGAGCCGGTCGGCGGCCCGGCCGGCCGGCATCAGGAAGGCCGCGATCACCACGTTGTAGCCGTTGAGCACCCAGGAGAGGGTCGGCAGGTCGGAGCCGGAGAAGGTCTTGGCGATGTTGGGGAACGCCACGTTCACGATGGTGCTGTCCAGGAAGGCCACGAAGGCTCCCAGGCAGCAGAGCAGCACCGGCCCGAGCGGCGGCCCGGCGGCCGGGCCGGCCACGACGGCGGGGCCCTTGACGGGTGCGACGGGCGATTCGGCCATGCGGGCGTCCTTCCTGGGCGACGGGATCGGGCGGTCGGTGCGCCGTCGGGGCACCGCGCCGCAGCGGCCCGTCCTCCCGGACCGGTCCGCACACCGCCGTCGAGCCGCCGGCCCCCGCCCGCGTCTCTCCCCCACGGGGGCACGCCTCACCGGCACGCCCCCACCGCACACCCCAGGAGCGTGTACGGGCACGCGGAACTGGCGTTCCCCCCGCATGTGAGCCGAGCGCGCGACGCCACGATCCGTCGCGCACGCCGCATCCGGCAACGGCACAGACCGCGCTCGACCCCCCGCACACGCCGGTGGGCCTGATCAGATTGCTCGTTGTTACCCGCCAGTGTCAATCCCCTCCCGACCAGCGGACAGCGGTCGGGGGAACGCCCCTGACCTCCCGTCAGGGCGGCTTCACCCCCGCCCACCAGCCACGACGCCGACCGGCAGGGCAACGGCCCCGCGGGCACGCCCGCGGGGCCGCTCGCTTCGCGCAGGGTCAGTTGACGACGACCGCCGGGCTGCCGGCCTGGCTGGTGTCGGTGACCGGGCCGTAGGTGGCCGAGAAGTAGCCGTCGGCCGGGCAGAGCGAGGAGCCGCCGCTCTTGGCGAAGTGCTCGGTGCGGAACGCCATGCTGTGGCCGGCGTTGTCCGCGGCGCCGGTGAACGCACCGCTGAGCTGGTAGCTGCAGGTGAGGGTGCCGAACCAGCTGTTGAGCACGGCGGTGGCCTGGATCGGCCCGGCCGTCCCCGGGGTGAGGGTGATCGGCAGCCCCGGGCCGTCGTCGACGGCGATGACGTGCGGGAAGTTGCCGACGGTCAGGCTCCGGACCGAGGTGACCCCGGTGACGTTGCTGGTGCAGGAGCCGAAGGTCAGCCCGGTGAGGGACTCCGTGGCCGTACCGGGGGCCGCCGGGTTGCTCAGCACCCTGGCGGCGAGCTGGGAGGTGGCGCAGGTGACCCCGGTCGTGCTGGTCGCGGTCGAGTAGAAGGTGGCGCGGGTGTTCGCGGCGAGCGGCGCGGCGAGCGTGTCGCCCGCCGCGACGGCGCCGCCGCCGGCGGTCAGCACCGCGGTGGCGGCGACGGAGCCGGGCGCCGCCGACGCGGGGACGGCGCCCAGCGCGAACGCCGTGGTGGCGGCGAGGGCGGCGGCGACCAGCGGGACAGGACGGTGAAGGCGCATGGGAAAGCCTCTTCCTCGGTGAGGGGGAATCGAGAAGGTGAACTTTCGTGGCCCCCCGTCGGTGGGGGATTCGGGGAGCTGACTACGTTGTAGAGCGGTGTCCGTGCACCGTCAAGGCACTGCACCGAACTTGCTGACTTTTCGTCAGCAAGAACCGGAGCGACGATCTGCGGCCGAACCCGCGGCGGTGTGACGTACGGTCCACGCGGGTGACCGGACGCGGGAGGCGGCCGGGGGCCCCGCACCGGCGACGCCGTGCGTCGGCGGGGTGGTCGGCGTCTTCGTCGGCGTCTTCGTGGGCGACGAGCTCTGCGGGGTGCCCTGCGGAGTCCTGGGCGGCGCCGCAGGCGCGCTGGGCGCGTCGCTCGCGGCCCGGGAACTCCGCTAGGCCGGCCCCGTCCTCAGCGGTGCTCGGGGTTCTCGAAGTCGAAGCGGCAGCCGGCGTCCCACTCGGAGCGTTGGTTGCCGTGGGCGGGGACGCCGCCGGCGTCCTTGAGCATCCGGGCGAGGTGGAGCAGGTTCCAGGTCATGAAGGTGGCGTTGCGGTTGGTGAAGTCGTTCTCCGGCCCGCCCGAACCCGGGTCGAGGTAGGACGGCCCCGGCCCCGCCTCCCCCACCCAGCCGGCGTCGGCCTGCGGCGGGATCACGTACCCCAGGTGCTGCAGGCTGTAGAGGACGTTCATCGCGCAGTGCTTCGCGCCGTCCTCGTTCCCGGTGATCAGACAGCCGCCCACCCGGCCGTAGTAGGCGTACTGACCCTCCGAGTTGAGGATCGACGAGCAGGCGTAGAGCCGCTCGATCACCTGCTTCATCACCGAGGAGTTGTCACCCAGCCAGACCGGACCGGCCAGGACGAGGATGTCGGCGGCCATCACCTGGCTGTAGAGCACCGGCCAGTCGTCGGTCTCCCAGCCGTGCTCGGTCATGTCCGGCCAGACGCCGGTGGCGATGTCGTGGTCGACCGCCCGGATGACGTCGACCTGGACGCCCTGGCGCTGCATGATGCCGGTGCTGAGGTCGATCAGGCCCTGGGTGTGGCTGCGCTCGGGTGAGCGCTTGAGGGTGCAGTTGAGGACCAGCGCGCGCAGGTCGTCGTAGCCGCGGGGCGAGGTGGACATCGGCGGGCCCTTTCCGGAGGAGGCGTTCGCCCACCAGTCCAGCCGCACTGCCGGGCCGCCGCCCGTCGGACTGGGCCGCCCGCGCGGACGCCGGGCCGGGAACGGGCCGGCAACGGCGCCGGGCCCGCTCAGCGGGGTGCCGCGGGCAGCCGGCCGTCGGCGATCTCCAGCGCGCCACGCCTGCCGCCGCCCGCCACTCCGGGCCCCCGGCGCCGGTACCGGCGACCCCGGCGCCCGTGCCGCCGCCGTACGGCGTAGCCGCCGGGCCGGGCCGCCCGCCCCCTCGTAGGGTGCGAAGGATGAGCAGCCCAGTCAGCCGGCCCGAGGGCGGGCACCGCAGCGACCGTCCTGCGGCCGAGCGCACGGACTACGCGGGAGCGGTCTACGGCTCCATGCTCGCCGCCTCGGTGGTGGCGACCGCGAGTGCCGTCGGCGACTACCCGCGCTTCCAGCTAGGCGTCCTGCTGATCGTCACCGGCCTGGTGTTCTGGGGCGCCCACGTGTACGCCCGGCTCGCCGGTGAGCGCCAGGTCGGACAGCGGCTCACCTGGCGGCAGGCCCGCCGGATCGCCCGCCACGAGCGGCCCATCGTGGAGGCGGCGGTGGCCCCCGCGGTGGCGGTGCTGATCAGCCCGCTGCTCGGGCTGGGCCTCCCCGGGACGGCCTGGCTGGCGCTGGGCGTCGCCGTCGCCCAGCAGGTCGGATGGGCGTTCGTGGGAGCCGTCCGGGCCGGGGCGAGCCGGCGGCAGGCGGCGCTGGAGGGGTTCGTCAACCTCGTCCTGGGCCTGATCATCGTGGCCGCCAAAGCCGCCCTCGGGCACTGAACTCGGCTCGGCCCGGCGCGGGAGCGGCGGCGGTGTCAGACCTCGTCGGTGGGCGGGCCGGCCGGCGGCAGGACCGGGGTGACCAGCAGCCGGGCGGCCAGTATCGCGCCACCGGTGACGGCGGCCAGCGTGGCGTCGTGGAAGGGGCGCAGGTTGCGCTCGTGCCAGAGCGTCTGGGTGGTGGCCCAGGCGGCGTCCAGCGCGCGGGCGACGGAGAAGCTGGCGACGAGGTGCCGCAGGGACTCGGCGGCCTGGGCGTCCGGCGTGCCGAGCCGCGCCTCGAAGGAGGCCCGGGCCTCGGCCTCGGCCTGCCCCAGCAGTGCGGCGGCCCGGAGGTGGTCGGCGTGCACGGGCGGGGTGTCCGGCGTGGTGCGGCGCTCGATGCAGGTCTCCACCAGGGCCAGCGGGAGGTCGTGGCTGAGGTGCGCGCTCATCCCCGCGAAGGCGAACTGGATCGGCCGGACCGACCGGTCTCCCCGGGCCTCGAACAGCGGCTGCCAGGCCTCGTTGACCGGGCGGCCCGCCTCGGCGTCCTCGACCGCGTCGAGGTAGGCACCGGCGAGGACCACCTCCAGGTCCTCGGTGAACGCCCCGTCCTGGAAGGAGCCCGCGGCCAGGTGGCCGCCGATCAGTTCGGCGACCCTCAGGTACATCCGGTTGAAGCAGGCCACACCGTCCCGCGGGTCCAGCCGGGCCTCCACCGCCCGCATCCGCCCGACGACCTCGTCGAGGCTCCGCGCGGGCCTGGCGTGCGCGTATGTCATGGCCGTCCTCCCGGAGAAGCGGTCGGTGCGGGGTCGGACCCGACTGCCGCCTGTATCCAGACTGCCACCTCCGCGCGGCGGCCACCGCCGCCGGGCCCGCGCACCCCGCTCGTACCCCGCGCTCGCCCCGCCGCCGGTCGCCCGAACCGCCCCATCGGCCGACCGCCCCACCGGCCGACCACGCCACCGGCCGACCACGCCACCGGCCGGCCGACCGTGCCGGGGCCCGGAACGCGCCGGGGGCCGTCCTCGCCGGCGGGGCGGGGACGGCCCTCGGCCGGTCCCGATCAGGGGCGGGCGCCTCCCCGGGTCGAGACGGCGACGTAGTCCACCCGCATCGGGTGCCCGGGCTCGGTGGCCGGGCCGGGCACGCCGCCGAGCGCGGCGGGCAGGTTGCCGCCGACCGCGACGTTCAGGATCAGGAAGAGCCCGTGGCCGACGGCCCGGTCCCAGGTCGCGCGGTCCATCTGCGCGGCCGTGACCCGGTGGTGCTCGCGCCCGTCGAGGTACCAGCGGACCTGCTCGGCCCCGGGCGTGAGGTCGACCTCCACCGCGTAGCCGTGGAAGCCCGTGCGGCAGTCCGGGCACGGCTGGTCGCCCGAGCCGAGGCCCTTCGGCTCCTGGCAGGGGCCACCCTCCAGGGTGCCGCAGTGCATCGTGCCGAAGATCGAGCCGCGGCCGTTGACCTGCTCCATCACATCGAGCTCACCGATCGCGGGCCAGCCGGTGAAGCCGTCGCGCAGCTCACCGCCGAGCGTCCAGAAGGCCGGCCAGTACCCGGCGGCGGCCGGTCCGGTGACGTCGGGCAGCGCGATCGAGGCCTCGATCCGCAGCACTCCGCCGGGCGGCGGGGCGAGGTCGGAGCGGCGGGACTCGATCCGGCCCGAGCTCCACCGGCCGTTCTCCAGGGTGGGGACGATCTCCAGCGCGCCCCGGCCGTCGAGACGGACGTTGGCGGTCGAGTCGGTCATCGTCTCGATCTCCCCGGTGCCCCACTGCGGAGCCGGGCAGCCCGGGTAGCAGGTCCCCAGGTCGTACTGCCAGTGCTCGGCGGAGGGGCGGCTGCCGGCCGGGCCCTCGAAGTCGTCCCGCAGCACCGGTGTCCAGCCGTCGGCGCCGGGCTTCCCGGGTCCGGGGGCGACACCCCCGGCAGCGCCGGCGGCGGGCACCAGCCCGGCCTCGGTCAGCAGCCGTTCGAGCCGGGGCGTCAGGACGACGGCCGCGACGTTGGTCAGGTGCGCGTCGTCCCGGTAGAGCAGGATGCGCTCCAGGACGGCGGGGCAGCTGCGCCCCGCGCCCGGGCAGAGGACGGAGTTCAGCTCGACCGACCGGACGCCCGGCACCCGGCCGGCCGCGATCTCCTCGGCGAGCGGGTCGGGCCACTGCGCACGGGCGCGCGGGAACTCGCAGGCGGCCGGGTCCTCGGTGTGCCCGGAGACGCAGGCCGGAACGTCCGTCCCGGGGATCGGGGTGTCCTGGATGTAGACGATCGGCACCCCGAGCGCGCGCAGCGGCGCCAGCGTCCGCTCCCAGCCGTCGAGCAGCAGCCTGCGGTCGTCGGTGTAGCGGTTGAGCGCGGAGACCACGATCAGCTTGGGCTTCGGCCCGCTGCGCAACCGCTCCAGGCTGGCCGTCCGCCAGCTGTCGCACTCCCAGTACGCGCGCCCCAACTGCGGGTTGACGACGTCGAGTTCGGGCAGCGGGCAGCCCTGCTTGACCAGTTCCTCCAGGGCCCAGTGGCGCCCCGCCGCGATGGCGAGCAGCGAGGAGAACCACTGGCCGGCGTGCGAGTCGCCGAGCAGGACGATCCGGTCCGCACCGCTGGTGTCGCCGAACAGGCAGGCGGGGCTGCTGACGGCGCTCGGCGCCACCTCGCACTCGCCGTCCGGCGGGAAGTCCTTGCGCGCCTGCGCGGCGGCCGGGACGACCGCCGCGGTCTTCGGCGGGGTGGCGGTGCGCACCAGCAGGGAGGTGCCGTCGGGCGAGCCGGGCGGCAGGCCGAGCAGGTCCACCGGCCCGGCCGGTCCGAGCAGCCGCAGCGTGCCGGTGCCGACGACCAGCGCCAGCACCACCGGCACGATCACTGCGGTGAGCCCCAACGAGAGCCCGCGCCTGGGGAGTTCGGCCACGGTCCGGTTGCGGCGCAGCGGCTGTTCGATCCAGCGCAGCACCGCCATGGCGGGCAGCGCGGCCGCCGCGCTCAGCGCCACCTTGACCGGCCAGCCGAGCGTCCCGAACCGGGCCTCGGTGAGCACCAGGACCGGCCAGTGCCACAGGTACAGGTTGTACGAGAGCCGGCCGATCGCGCGCGGGGCCCGCAGGCCGAGCAGCCGGTCCGCGCCGTACCCGGTGGCGACGGCGGCGCCGCCGTCCCGCCGGTCCGGCGTCCCGGCCAGGATGATCGCGGCGGTGGCGAGGGTCGGGACCAGTGCGGCGTACCCCGGGTAGGGGGTGCCGGCGTCGTAGGCGAGGACGCACCAGCCGATGGCCAGCAGGCCGGCCCAGCCGGTGAGCAGCCGCAGCGGGCGCGGTCCGCGCAGCCGGTGCCAGGGGAGCAGGGCGAGCAGCGCCCCGACCCCGAACTGCCAGACCCGCGAGGGCGTGCCGAGGTAGGCGAGCGAGACGGAGCTCTGCGTCCAGTGCAGCGAGAGCGCGAAGGAGCCCAGCGTCAGCGCCCCCGCGACCGCGGCCGCCACCGTGCGGACGGCCCGGCCGCGGCGGACCGCCCGGGCCGCCAGGAACACGATCAGCGCGACCAGTGGCGCCCAGAACAGGTAGAACTGCTCCTCCACGGCGAGCGACCAGAAGTGCAGCAGCGGGCTCTGGTCGCGCCCGGCCGCGAGGTAGTCGGTCTGCTGGGAGACGAAGCGCCAGTTGGCGACGGAGAGCGCCGCGGCCAGCACGTCGTGCTCCAGGTCGGCACGGCGCAGCGGGACGGTCAGCCAGGCGCCCGCCAGCGCGACCGCGCCGAGCACCACGGCGGCCGAGGGCAGCAGCCGGCGCGCCCGGCGGGAGAAGAACTCCCCCAGCCGGACCCGGCCGGTGGTGACGGCCTCGCGCACCAGCAGTCCGGTGATCAGGTAGCCGGAGACGACGAGGAAGACGTCGACGCCGACGAACCCGCCGGCCAGGCCGGGTACGGAGGCGTGGAAGGCGAGCACCGCGAGGACCGCCACCGCGCGCAGGCCCTCGATGTCGGGGCGGAAGCCGGCCGGGCGGGGCGCCGCCCCCGTGCTGCCGGACGCCCGCGCGCCGGAGCCCCGGGAGCCGGAGCCGCCGCGCGGCGGGCCGGGGATGGTGTAGGTACCCGGCAGGAGCTCCGGGTCCGCGGTCGGTGGCACAGGTGTGTCCGGTGACATTGAGGTGTTCGGTGGGGTCGGGGTCGGTGACATCGGCGTGGTCGGGGACATCGGTGTGACGACCTTTCAACCCAGCCAGGGCAGCATCGGGCGTACCCAGCCGGAGGCGAGCAGGGCGGTGAGCACGAGGGTGGCGGTGGCGGCCAGCGCTTCGGGCCAGCGCCGCGGCAGCATGCCCGTCCGGGCCGCGCGCCGGGACAGCAGCCGGCGCAGGGCGCCGGGGCGGTCCGGGCCGGCCGCGCGCTGGCCGCCGGCCGGACGCAGCTCGCCGACCAGGTCGCGGATCAGCGGGAGGCCGATCTGGCACTGCACGGCCAGGTAGAGGCCGAGGCCCCAGTTGGGCTCCCAGCCGTTGCGGGCGACCGCGAGCGAGAGGCCCGCGGCGGCCGCGCCGACGGAGGCGCAGAGCCACCCGAGCGAGACCAGGACCACCTGGCGGGCCAGGCCGCCCGGCTTCGCCCGGCCGGCGCCGGTGGGCACCCAGGCCGCGCTGCGGCCGCGCAGGGTGTGCCAGAAGGCGGCGCCGGCGGCCACGCTCATCAGCACGTTGGAGCGGATCACCTCGATCCGCCAGCGGGTCCGGCTGATCCGGGGCAGCAGGACGTGCCAGAGCCAGAGCGGCGCGAGCAGCGGCAGGACGTGCCAGGGCCGGATCTGGTCCGGGTACCAGAACATCATCACCAGCGGCGGCAGCGGTGCCACAAAGAGGTTCACGGCGGCGGCCAGGTAGCCGACGACGCCCTCGTAGAAGCAGAGCCGCATCCGCCAGGGCGCCCGGATCCGCTTGAGCACGGGCGAGCCGAGCAGGTGCAGGTTGCCCATCGCCCAGCGGTACTGCTGGTTGACGTAGGAGGCGAGGTTGTCGGGCGAGGTGCCCTTGGCGACCAGCACCGGGACGTACAGCGTCCGGTACCCCTGCTCGTACAGGCCGAGGCCGGTGAAGAGGTCCTCGCTGTGGTCGAGCCGGGCGAAGCCGCCGGCCGCGTCGATCGCCGTGCGCCGGTAGACCGCGTTGCTGCCGCAGCAGATCGCCGCGTCGCTGGCGTCCCGGGAGGGCTGGATCCAGCGGAAGAACCACTCCTGCGCCGAGCCGGCGGCACGCTGGATCCAGTCCATCGTCTCGTCGGTGTCGAAGCACTGCGGGCTCTGCACGATGCCGATCCGGGCGTCCGCGAAGTACGGCACGAGGTGGCGCAGGAAGTCCGGCCTGGGCGCGAAGTCGGCGTCCAGGATGGCGATGTACTCGGCGCGGCTCAGGGTGAGCGCGTGGTTGAGGTTGCCGGCCTTCTTGAGGTGCCCGCGGTCGGGCCGCACGACGTACTCGTAGCCGTGCGCGGCCGCCAGGTCGGCGACCTCGGCGCGGTCGGCGTCGTCGAGCACCCAGACGGTCAGCGCCCCCGGCCAGTCGAGCCGCCGCACGGCGCGGTAGGCGTTCTCCAGGACGTCGAGCGGTTCGCCGCAGGTCGGCAGGTAGAGGTCGACGGTCGGCAGCTCACCGGGGTTCCAGGCGTGCACCAGGACCTCGTGCGACTGCCTGGTCAGCCGCCGCTGGCGGAGGCTGTTGACCGAGGAGAGCCCGAGCGCGACGACGTTGAGCGCGAGGACGGCGAGGAAGCCCCAGAGGGCCGGGGTCCGCAGCGAGAAGGTGAACATGGTCGCCGCGGTGAAGACGAAGGCCAGCGAGGTCAGCACCAGCACCCAGCGGCGTTGTGGTCCGAAATACCAGTACAGCTCCTGATCGGAAGGAGGTTGAGGAAGGTGTTGGACAGTCATGAGGCCCCCACAGCCGCGTTTCTGACAGCTCCGCGGTCACAGTACCTCATTGGTATAGACCATTCGGGCAGCCGTCCGAGAGCTGGGACGCCCGCCGGTGGCACCCGCCCCGGTCCGCGATCGCCCGGCCACCCCGGCCGGATGCGCAGGAAAGCGGCAGGTCACAGCGGTGACGGCAGCGCCCCGCCCGCACCGGGGGCCCGTCGGACGCAGCCGTCCGCTCCCCGCCAGGACGCCTCCGGGCCCTCGCCGCTCCCCCGCCCCGACGCCTGCGCGACTGCGCGCCGACCCCGTCGCGACCCCTGATCGCCCACCGCCGGCCACCCGCCCGTCACCTCGGGCGCCACTCCTCCCCCTCCCGACCCCCTCGCTCCCCCGGGCCGGACGGCCGCCCCCTCCCCCGATCGGCGGTGCGTCGCACTCGTTCGGCGCAGTCCGGATCGTGCCGGCGCCCCGGTGTTCCCAGACTCGGAGGCGGGGGTGGACTCAACCGGAGAGGCATCCTCATGTACATCGGGCTTCGCCGCATCGTCGCGGTGACCGCAGTGGTAACCGTCGGCATGGGCCTGGCGTCGTGCGGCAGCGCCAAGCAGTCGACCGGCACCACGTCCTCGGGCAGCGCGAGCGGCACCGCAGGAGGAGCGATCAAGATCGGGCTGCTGCTGCCGGAGACCAAGACGACCCGGTACGAGCAGTTCGACCGACCGCTGATCGAGCAGAAGATCAAGGAGCTCGCGCCGAACGCGCAGATCGACTACTACAACGCCAACGAGAACGCGACCACCCAGCAGACCCAGGTGGACACCGCGCTGACCAAGGGCGACCAGGTGCTGATCCTGGACGCGGTGGACTCCAAGTCGATCCAGTCCTCCGTCCAGAAGGCGCACGACGCAGGCGTGAAGGTCGTCGCGTACGACCGCCTGGCGCAGGGTCCGGTCGACTCGTACGTGTCCTTCGACAACAAGAAGGTCGGCGAGCTGCAGGGCCAGGCCCTGGTGGCGGCCGTCGGCGACAAGGCGAACGCCGGGTCGATCATCATGATCAACGGCTCGCCGACCGACCCCAACGCGGCCGACTTCAAGGCCGGCGCGCACAGCGCGATCGACGGGAAGCTCAAGATCGGCAAGGAGTACGACACGCCGAACTGGGACCCGAACAACGCCAACCAGGAGGCCGCCGCCGCGATCACCGCGATCGGCGCGCCCAACGTCGTCGGCGTCTACTCGGCCAACGACGGCATGGCCGCCGGTATCGCGACCGCACTGAAGGCGGCGAACCTCAGCGTGCCGCTGACCGGCCAGGACGCCCAGCTGGACGCCGTGCAGCGGATCCTGGTCAACACCCAGACCATGTCGATCTACAAGCCGTTCAAGCCGGAGACCGACGCGGCCGCGCGGATGGCGGTGGCCTACGCCCAGGGCTCGAGCCCGGCGCCCGACCTGGTGCCGACCACGGTGACCAACGGCAGCGGCAACAAGGTCCCGGCCGACCTGATCACCCCGGTGGTGCTGACCAAGGACAACATCAAGACCACCGTGGTCGCCGACGGCCTCTACACCGTCGCGCAGATCTGCACGCCCGACTACGCCGCCGCCTGCGCCGAGGCCGGCCTCTCGTAGCGGCGCCGGGCCAGCAGCACCGGACCGGCAGCACCCCGAAGAAGCACCCGAAGCCGAAGACGCCCCGCCTCCCCCCGGAGGCGGGGCAAGGGAGTTGGTCACTGTGGCAGGTGAGACCGTACTGGCCCTGCGCGGGGTCTCCAAACGGTTCGGCGCCGTACAGGCGCTCACCGACATCGAGCTGGAGGTGCACACCGGCGAGGTGCTGGCGCTGGTCGGGGACAACGGCGCCGGCAAGTCCACCCTGGTCAAGGCGATCGCCGGGGTGCACCAGCCGGACGAGGGCGTCATCGAGTGGCAGGGCCGCCCGGTCTCCATCCACCGCCCCCAGGACGCCCAGCACCTCGGCGTGGCCACCGTCTACCAGGACCTCGCGCTCTGCGACAACCTCGACGTCGTCGGGAACCTCTTCCTGGGCCGCGAGATCAAGCGCTTCACCGTCCTCGACGAGGTCGAGATGGAGAAGCGCTCGCGCGAGCTGCTGGACACGCTGTCCATCCGCATCCCCAGCGTGCGGATCCCGATCGCCTCGCTCTCCGGCGGCCAGCGCCAGGTGGTCGCGATCGCCCGCGCGCTGATCGGCTCGCCCAAGGTCGTGATGCTGGACGAGCCGACCGCCGCCCTCGGCGTCGAGCAGACCGCCCAGGTCCTCGACCTCGTCGAGCGCCTCCGCGAGCGGGGCCTCGGCGTGATCCTGATCAGCCACAACATGGCGGACGTGATGGCGGTCGCGGACACCGTGGCGGTCCTGCGCCTCGGTCGCAACAACGGCGTCTTCGACCGGCGCTCCACCAACCAGGAACAGATCATCTCGGCCATCACCGGGGCCACGGACAACGCGGTGACCCGCCGACAGGCCCGCGGCACGGAGGGCACCCCATGAGCGACCACATCCCGGGCGGCGACGACGGCCGCCGCCACCACCTGCCCGAGGACAGCATGCCCAAGGGCGGCGTCAACGCGCCGGTACCCGTGGCGCCCTCGGCGACCCCGGTCGTGGACCCGCGGCTGATCGTGCGCCAGGAGGGCATCAAGGGCTACCTCGGGGAGTTCCGCCGGCGGGTGAGCAGCGGCGAACTCGGCTCGCTGCCGGTCGTCCTGGCACTGATCGTGATCTGGGCCGTATTCGGCAGCCTGGACAGCACCTTCCTCTCCGCCCAGAACCTCTCCAACCTGTCGCAGCAGATCGTCGGCACCGGCATGATCGCCATCGGTGTGGTCTTCGTGCTGCTGCTCGGCGAGATCGACCTGTCGGTGGGCTCGGTCAGCGGCCTGTGCGCGGCGATCTTCGCCGTCCTCAACGTCACCCACGGCGTCAACCAGTGGGTGGCGCTGCTTTCCGCCATCCTCGGCGGCGCGGTCGTCGGCCTGATCCAGGGCGTGTTCTTCGCCAAGGTCGGCGTGCCGGCCTTCGTCGTCACCCTCGCGGGCAACCTCGGCTGGAACGGCGCGATGCTGCAGATCCTCGGCGCCAGCGGCACCGTCAACCTCTCCGGCAAGGACATCGTCTCCCGCCTCTACAGCACCATCTACAGCCAGCAGCTCGCCGCCTACGGCGCCGCCGCGATCGGCGTCCTGCTGTTCGTCGGCGCCTCGCTGGCCGACGCGAGACGGCGCCGGGCAGCCGGCGTGCCCTACCGGCCGATGGCCGACCTGGTACTGCGCACGGTGGCCCTGGCCGTCGTCTCGTTCCTCGCCGCGTACACCCTGAACCAGTACAAGGGGCTGCCGCTGGCCCTGCTGATCTTCCTGATCTTCATCGTGGTGCTGGACTTCGTCCTGCGCCGCACCACCTACGGACGGCAGATCTTCGCGCTCGGCGGCAACATCGAGGGCGCTCGCCGCGCCGGTATCAACATCTCGTGGATCCGGATCAGCGTCTTCATCATCTGCTCCACCATGGCGGGCATCGGCGGTCTCTTCCTGGCCGCCCAGATCCAGTCCGCCAGCCAGACCTCCGGCGGCGGCAACCTGCTGATGAACGCCATCGCGGCGGCCGTCATCGGCGGCACCAGCCTCTTCGGCGGCCGCGGCAAGACCTGGTCGGCCCTGCTCGGTGCCCTGGTGATCGGCTCGATCCAGTCCGGCATGAACATCGAGGGCCTGAGCAACGCCATCCAGTTCATGATCACCGGTGCGGTGCTGCTGGCCGCCGTGGTCGTCGACTCCCTGGCCCGCCGCACCCAGAAGGCGGCCGGCCGCGCCTGACCCGCGCCCGGGTCCCGGGACGGCGACGGGGGCCCGCTCCACCGGTGGTGGAG
>NZ_JBHWUI010000130.1:0-24105 GCF_042737525.1 Kitasatospora sp. NPDC059973
GTCCGCGCCGGCGGCCCCGACCCCGCCCGCCCCGCCACCCGGCGGAGGCGGGCGACCGCAGTCGGCAGGAGCCCGCCCGGGGGCGCCGCCACCGCCTCCCGGACCCCAGAGAGCACGAGATGACCGACACCTGGCTGCGGCGCCACGCCCGCCATCACCCCCGCCTGCTGGACACGGTGGCCGCGCTCACCCTGTTCCTGCTCACCGTCGCCGGCACCATGATCGACAGGACGGGCCACTACGGCCGCCCCGCCCCCGTACCGCTGGCCCTGGCGGCCGTCTCCAGCGCCGTACTCCTCCTCCACCGCCGCTACCCGCGCACGGTGGTGGCGGCGACCCTCGGCCTCGGGGTCGTGATCGAGCTGATCGCGGCCAAACCGACACCCACCCTGATCCTGCCGCTGATCGTCGCGCTCTACTTCCTGGCCGTGCGCACCGACCGACTCACCGCCCGGGTCGCCACCGCCGTCTCGGCGGTCGCGCTCACCGTCACCGCCCTGGTCGTCGACTCCGAGGCGCCGCTGGCCGAGAAGATCGGCGTCGCCACCTGGGTCGTCCTGCCCGGCGCCGTCGGCGACTCGATCCGCAACCGGCGGGCCCACCTGGCCGCGATCGAGGAGCGCGCCGAACGCGCCGAGCGCACCCGCGAGGAGGAGGCCCGCCGCCGGGTCGCGGACGAGCGGATCCGGATCGCCCGCGACCTGCACGACGTCGTCGCACACCACATCGCCCTGGCCAACGCCCAGGCCGGCATCGCGGTGCACCTGATGGACACCCACCCCGCCGAGGCCCGCGAGATGCTCAGCCACCTCACCGACGCCACCGGCTCCGCACTGCAGGAGCTCAGGGCCACCGTCGGGCTGCTGCGCCGCGCCGACGACCCCGAAGCCCCACTGGAGCCGGCGCCCGGGCTCGGGCAGCTGCCCGACCTGATCAACTCCTTCGAAAGCGCCGGACTGCCTGTCCGGCTGGCCGTCGAGGGCGAGCCGCGCCCGCTCTCCCCGGGCGTGGACCTGACCGCCTACCGGATCGTCCAGGAATCCCTGACCAACGTGGCCAAGCACGCCCGGGGAGCCGGCGCCGACATCACGCTCGCCTACTCCGGCAGCCAGGTCGCGCTCACCGTCGCGAACGCCAGGCCGACCGGGAACGGGCCCGCGCCGGGCCGGCCCCGCCTCGCCCCGGCGGCGCCCGGCGCCGCCGGGTACGGGCTCATCGGCATGCGCGAGCGCGCCGCCGCCGTCGGCGGCCGGCTCCGGGCCGACCGCCGCCCGGACGACGGCTTCCTGGTCTCCGCCGAACTCCCCCTGCGCACCGCCGCCCGAGACGACAAGGACCACGCATGACCATTCGCGTACTGCTCGCCGACGACCAGGCGCTGCTGCGCGGCGCCTTCCGGGTGCTCATCGACGCGGCCGAGGACATGGAGGTGGTGGGGGAGGCCGCCGACGGCCGCGAGGCCGTGGAGCTCGCCCGGGCCACCCGGCCCGACGTCGTCCTGATGGACATCCGGATGCCCGGCGTCGACGGCCTCTCCGCGACGGCCGCGATCTGCGCCGACGCGGAGCTCAGCGGCACCCGGGTGCTCATCCTCACCACCTTCGAGATCGACGAGTACGTGGCCCAGGCGCTGCGGGCGGGCGCCGGCGGCTTCCTGGGCAAGGGCGCCGATCCGAAGGAACTGCTCGCCGCGCTGCGCACGGTGGCCGCCGGGGAGGCCCTGCTCTCGCCCGCGGCCACCCGCGCGGTGATCGACCAGTTCCTGGCCCAGCCCGATCCCGGCGGGGCCGGCGAGGGGGCGTCGGAGCGGCTGGCGGTGCTCACCGCCCGCGAGCGCGAGGTGATGTCGATGGCCGCCACCGGTCTGACCAACGAGGAGATCGCCGAGCGGATGTACGTCAGCCCGTTCACCGTCCGGACGCACGTGCACCGCGCGATGTCCAAGCTCGACGCCCGCGACCGGGCCCAACTGGTCGCCATCGCCTACCAGTCCGGCCTGGTCCCGGCCGCCCGCGCGGCACGCCCGCCGCGCTGAGCCCGGTCGCCCCGCGGTACCCGGCTCCGTCGCGCCCGTCGCGCCCGCGAGCCCGGGCGCGACGGGCCCGGCCCGTGCTGCCCGGCCGCCGGGCTGACGGGGCACCACGGCCGCTGCGGCCGCCGGGCGTTGGTCCCGCGACCGGCCCCGCGCTGTCCGGACCCCGGCAGCCGCGCTGTTCGGGCGGCACCGTTACCATGCGCACGATGGCCCGCCAGCGGGGCGGCCGGAGCTGCTTCCCCGGGTGAGCGGGGAGCGGGAGGGGCGAGGATGTCAGGCATGGGGTGGATGTCAGGGAACCGGCAGGAGCGGCGCTGGCCGGGGGTGGACCTGCGGATGGACGTCCCGCACTCGGCCCGGGTGTACGACTACCTCATCGGCGGCAAGACCAACTTCGAGGCGGACCGGACCGCCGCCCACGCCTCGGTCAAGGCCTGGCCGGCCCTGCCGACCTCGATGCGCACCACCCGCACCTTCATGCAGCGGGTGGTCCGCCACCTCGCCGAGGAGCACAAGGTCCGCCAGTTCCTGGACATCGGCACCGGGATCCCGACCTCGCCCAACGTGCACGAGATCGCCCAGGGCATCGCCCCCGAGGCCCGCGTCGCCTACGTCGACAACGACCCGATCGTGCTGACCCACGCCCGCGCGCTGATGTCGAGCACCGAGGAGGGCCGGACCACCTACATCGACGCCGACTTCCGCGACGTCGACTCGATCATCGGGGCCCCGCAACTGCGCGAGGTCCTGGACCTGACGCAGCCGGTGGCGCTCTCGCTGATCGCGATCGTGCACTTCGTCCTCGACCAGGACGACCCGCAGGGCATCGTGCGGCGGTTCATGGACGAGCTGGCCCCGGGGAGCTTCCTGGCGCTGACCGTCTTCACCGGGGACACCGACCCGGTGGGTGTGGGCGGTGTCGGCCGCGAGTACAACGCGCGGGGGATTCCCCTGCAGATCCGCGACAAGGACGAGACGCTCGCCTTCTTCGACGGCTACGACCTGCTCGACCCGGGCGTGACCCTGGTCCACCAGTGGCGGCCGGACGCGGACGCGGCGCCGGTGCGCGACCAGGACATCGCGATGTACGGCGGCGTGGCCGTCAAGCGCGGCTGAACCGCCCGCCGCCACCGGGGCGGCCCCGCCGGTGTCCGCCGCACCCGTGCTCGCCGTTCCCGTGCCCGCGGCGCGGGCGGGCGCGGGAACCGTCAGCCGCCCGCCTGCGGTCCGGTGCCGGGAGGTGCCGGACCGGGCGGCCGGGCCCGGGGGAGCCCGGACGCCGACATCCGCTTCTCCTCGTAGGAGAGGAATCCCGGCGGGGTAGGAGACGTGGTTGCGCTGTCCCTCCGGCGTCGACTCCTGGCCGGTGGAGAACCGGGCGAGCTCCAGGCCCCGGCGGTGGTGCGTCGGGTGGACGAGCCCGTCCTGGACGTAGCGGACGCGTTCGCCGTCGAAGACGGTCCGGGCCGACCAACGCGTCGCGCGCGGTGATGACCGGGTGAGAGTTGGCCGGACCGCGTCGTGGGGCTCGAACACTTCCTCGCAGTCGAACTCGACCTCGCGCGCGACGGTCACACGTCCCCCGGTCCGTGCGGCGGGGCCCTCCCGCCGTCCCGGGCGCATCGTTTGATGATCTTGTCCGCGGTGCAAACCGCCCGATGCGTCCCCGAGGGGGCAGGCCGGACGACGGTGCCCGGGACCTCCGGAGCGACGGCTGCCCGGCGGGGCGCGGTGGCACACTTCGGACAGGCCCCGGGGGTGACACCTCACGGGGAAGCCGAGCCGGCTCGTACGGACGTCCCGTCCCGGGCACGAACAGCACCGAGCGGAGGGCCGCTGTGGACCGGATCGATCCCGCCGGACCGCACCCCGCCGGCTCCACCGCGCCCCATCCCGGCCATCCCGGCCATCCCGGCCAGGACTGTCGGGACGGCAGCTGGGTGGTCGGGATCGATGTCGGCGGCACCGGAGTCCGGCTCGCCCTGGCTCCCGGCGGGTGGCCCGCCGACCTCTCCGGCGCCCGGACCGACCGGATCGCGGCCCCGGCCCGGATCACCGCAGGAGGGCACGACGCGCAGGCGTTGCTGAGCCGTGTACTCCCCGCCCTGGGCACGCTGATCGCCGGCCTGCCGCCCGGCGCGCGGATCGGGGCGGTGGCCGTCGGGGCCACGGGCATGGCTTTGCTCGGCCGGGACCTCGCCCGCGAACTCCCCGCCCCGCTCGCCCGCGCGACGGGTGCGGACCGGTTGGTGCTGGCCGGCGACGCCGTCACCGCCCACGTGGGCGCCCTCGGACGTCGACCGGGTGTGGCCGTGGCCGCCGGGACCGGTCTGGTCGCGATCGGCGTCCACCCGGACACGGGCTGGCACCGGGCCGACGGATGGGGCCAACTGCTCGGCGACTGCGGCAGCGGCGGCTGGATCGGCCGGGCCGGCCTGGAGTCTGCGCTGCGCGCCCACGACGGCCGGACGGGCGGCTCGGCCGTACTGCTGGCGTCGGCCGAGCGCCGCTACGGCCCGGTGGCCGGCCTGCCCGCCGCCCTGCAGCCGCGCCCCGACCGGGCCGCCCTGCTGGCCGCCTTCGCCCCCGACGTGGTCGACGCGGCCGACGGCGGCTGCCCGGTCGCGGGCGCGATCGTGCGGCGGGCGGGGGAGGAGATCGCGGACGCGGCCGCCGCAGCCGTCCGGGCCGTCGGGCTGCCCGACCCGCGGGTCGCCCTGACCGGGGGCCTGTTCGCCCTGGACCGCCTGCGCGGGGCGGCGCTGGCGGCGCTGGCCGACCGCCTCCCGACGGCGCGCCCGCACCGCCCCGACGGCCCGCCACTGCTCGGTGCGCTGCGCCTGGCGGCGAGTGCCTCCGGCACCGCGCTGCCCTGGCCGGTCGATCCACCGCTGCTCGACGTCCGCACCCTGACGGACGGCCGGGGAGGACTCTGAGGCCCGGACCGGTCGGACGGACCGCGCCAACCGAACGCCCGGGTCGACCGCGCCAACCGAACGCCCGGGCCGACCGCGCCAACCGAGCGCCCGGGCCCGGCAACCCGGTGGTCAACGGTGTACGGCTCACCTCCCGAGGGCCGTCGCACGGCTCCGTGCCGCGGGCAGCGGCGGCTGCCCGATCGGGCAGCGTGCCCCCGTGCCCCGGAGCCGATCCAAGGAGGCGGTTGACACCGGAAGTTGGTCTAGTCCACCGTAGGGGAATGCCAGTCGGCGGCGCGGGGGCGCCTTGGCAGGAGTCCCCGTCGTGGGCATCAACTACCCGGCTGAAACGGTGAGTTGTGGCGGTCCGGTGTGTGGTCCACCGGTGGCCGGTCGCGCCTTCGCCGTGCTCCGGCCCGTTCGGTCCCTCGGGCCCGTTCAGCCTGTCCGGCCGGTTCGCGTGGTCTCGGTGGTGGCGCCGGTGGTGGTGCCGGAGCCGCGCCCGCTGCCGACGCTGGTGGGCGCCGGTCCGGCTGCCGCAAGGAGTACCTGATCGGCGTGGTGGCAAACGGACTCGACCCCTGGAGTGACCGGAACGGGATGCCGGACGGCGCTGCGCCGGTCCACGGCGCGCCCAGCGCTTCGCCACCGCACGCACCGGGTCTTCGGTCCACGCTCGGCCTCGCCCAACTCGCTTTAACAGCAAGACACCTGATGACCGAACGGAGAACTGGCATGCGCAGAATCTGTCTGGCCCTGCCCACCAACCGGGCCTGTGCCGAGACGATTTCGGCGATCGGCAAGGAGGCGGCGTACGCCGCCGGGCACTTCGAGGTCGAGGTGCACCTGGTCGTCCTGGACTCCTCGGACGCGTCGACCTTCGCGGCGCACGCGCGCGCCGTGGCCGAACTGCCCGGGGCGGCGGGCGTGGTCGTGCACCACCTCGACGAGGCCCGGCAGCGGGAGTTCCTGGGGCGGGTGGTCGACGCCGCCGGCGTGGCCGAACCGGCCCGGCTGCTCGATCTGATGCTGCCCGACGCCGTCTCCTACGGTGCCTGCACCAACCGGGCGTTCCTGATCGCCGCCGCCCTCGGCTGCGACTCCGTCCACCGTCGGGACTCGGACAGCGACTACCAGGTCCTCGACGGGAAGCCGGTCTTCCCGATCCACCAGGAGCTGCTGTCGCTCGGGAAGCGGGCGGCCGACGCGGAGGCGGCCGTCACCAAGAGCGAGCTGGAGCCGGCGGACGCCGAGAAGCCGGTGTCACTGGTCGGCAGCTCCTTCATCGGTGAACTCTCCGTCGACGTCAGCGAGATCCGCGAGCTGGACCCGGCCCTCTACTACGACGTGGTCAGCCTCTGGGCGCCGCCCGTCTGGTCCGAGGAGGAGAAGCGGCAGCTGGTCGAGGCGTCGTTCACCGGGGGCGGGACGGACCCGTTCACCGCCGACGAGTCGGTGCTCGGTGCTCCCGACATCTGGCAGGTGGACATGTGCAACATCGGCTTCGATCACGAGGTCTACGAGCGCGTCCCGCTGCCGCCCGCGACCGAGACCATCGGCAGTGACTACTTCCTGCTGCATGTGGTCCTGGACGCCACCCTGCCCGGCGTGGTGCACAACCGGCACATCGTGAACTACTACACTCCGGGCCGTCGGAGCGGTGCCGGATTCACCGCCTACCAGCTGCGGTTCACCAAGTTCCTGCTGTCGATGCTCTACCTCTACCCCGTCTACGGTCGGATGATGGCGGCCGGCGGCGAGCTGCTCGACGAGCAGCACCACGTACGGGTCGACACGATCCTGGAACTGGTCAGGGACAGCGCCGGGACGGACCGGGCGGAGAACGTCCACCGGCTGGACGTCCTCGACCGCTCGTACCGGCAACTGGGCGGGAAGTACGCGGAGTTCGCCGAGCACCTGACCCCGCTGCGGGAGCGCCTGCTCGACGAGGCCAAGGCGGACGTCGAGGACTTCGCGCGACTGATCGCCGCCTGGGGCCCGATGGTGGCGGCCGCCCGCACCGACGGCCTGACCGGCCCGGGCGGCAGCCCCGCCGGCGGAGCCGGTGCCACCGTCGGAGGGGCCGAGTAGATGACGGACGACATCAGCTTCCGCCTGCTGGCCGACGAGGACTGGGACGCCGTCGTGGCGCTGGAGTCCGACGCCTACGCGGCGGACGACCTCTCCGAGGGCCGGGAGGCGCTGCAGTCCAGGGCGCGTTCCTCACCCGACACCTGCTTCGTGCTGGAGCACGGGGGCAAGGTCGGCGGCTACCTGCTGAGCCTGCCCTACCCGCTCTACCAGTGCCCGGACCTGGGGCAGGTGGAGGAGGCCGACTTCCAGTCGCGCAACCTGCACGTGCACGACTTCGTCATCGCGGAGCCGCTGCGCGGCAAGGACGTGGCGCTCCGGTTCATCCGCCACATCCGCGAGGAGGCGCAGGAGCAGGGCTTCGAGCGGATCTCCATGGTGGCGGTCCGGCGCAGCGACATCCTGCTCGCCCTGCTGGGCTACCGCACCCACCGCGAGGTCGCCGTTCCGGCCTGCTACGGCAAGCGCGCGGTGTACATGTCCATGGAGATCTAGCCGCACCCGTCGACCGGCGGTACGGCGCGGGAGCCGGGAGCCGGGAGGCAGGGCGCAGGAGGTAACGGACACCGGGCTCCCTCCAGCGGGCGGGCCGCCCGGCCGATGTTCTCCCCATGAGCACATGTCAGCCGCCCGTCGAGCGGCATGCCTCCTGGACCGAGCTCTTCTTCGACCTGGTCGTCGTCGCGGGCGTCCTGCAGCTCTCCCACCTGCTGCACGACGGTCCCTCGGCCGCCGACCTCGGTCTCTACGTCCTGCTCTACCTCGCGTTCTGGATCTCCTGGGTCTGCTTCACCGTCTACGGGAACGTCGAGGGCGGCCGGGACTGGACGCCCGGCCTGCTGCCGGCGATGCTCGGCCTGGCCGTCATGGTCGCGGCCGTCCCCGGGATCCGGGCGGACCACGCGCGGGCGTTCGCGCTCGCGTACATCTTCCTGCGCTGGCTCTCCGGCCGGCTCTGGCGGCCCGGCCGGGTGGTCGTGGACTGGCCGCTGGCCCAGCTGGGCGCCGGCACGGTGCCCTGGATCGTCTCGCTCTGGGCGGACACCCCGACGCGGTACGGGCTGTGGGCCCTCGGTCTCGCGCTCGACCTGCTGATCATGCTCACCACCTCCGGCAGCCGGGTGCTGCGACTGGCGCAGGAGCGGATGGACCGCCTGATCAGGAAGCGGGGGACCGCGGAGCGCGTGCCGGTGGTCGAGGCGGCCTACGCCGACGTCCCGCACCTGGTGGAGCGGCTGGGCCTGTTCGTCATCATCGTGCTGGGCGAGGGGGTCATCCAGATCACCTCGGTGGCGGGGGAGGCCGTCTGGCACGCGGCCCTGGTCCGCGCCGCGGCGGGCGGCTTCGCGCTGCTCATCGGCTTGTGGAGCATGTCGCTGCTGCACGGGTACGGCGGTGTGCCGAAGGACGGCCCGGGCGTCCTCCCGGTGCGCGTCATGATGGCGCTGCACGCCGCCACGACGTGCGCGCTCGCCGTCCTGGCGGCCGGGCTGGGCCTGGGCCTCGCGCACCCGTACGGCCACACCCCGGAGGGTGCGCGCCGGCTGCTGTGCGGGAGCCTCGTCGGGTACTTCGGGGTCGGCGTGCTGGCGGCCGCGGTGGCCGGGGCGTCCTGGCGGCGGACCCTGCGCTGGGCGCTGCCCTGCCTCGGGCTGACGCTGCTGCTTGCCGGGTGGTCCGGCCACTTCGGCGTGGGGTGGCTGATCTGGGGACTGACCGCGGCGGTGGCCTGGCAACTCCTGTGCGCGTCGGGCGTACCGGCCCGCCCGGCCCGGCGCCGAGGCGCGTGAAGGACGCCCGGGCCGCCGCCGTCCGCCCGGGCCGCCGCCGTCCGCCCGCGCCGTACTCGCCGTCCCCCCGGACCCCGTTCGCCGTTCGGCCGGAGTGATCGCGACGCGGCCTATACTCGGTCTGCTTGACCGGCGAACGGCACAACGGGGGGCGTTCATGGAGAGCTACACGGAGACTCCGCTGGGCCTGATCATCCTGGTCCTGGGCGGCGTCGCACTGGTCGTGCGGATGGTGTCCTTGCCGCTTCTGATGGGGGCTCAGCAGGCCACCCGTCATCGCGCGATCGGTCGCCTCGCGGGCCCGGGCGGGAGGGTGGCGGTGCCGTCGGGGCTGACGGCGGCGGCGGTCGGTGAACAGGTGCTCGTGCTGCTGAGCGCGGCCGGCCTGCTGGCCCTGCTGAACTCGACGATCGCCGACACCGACTTCGTCTACATGATGCCGTCGATCGTCTCGGAGAGCCCGCTGGCCATCGCCAAGGCCCTGGACGTCCACTTCTCCATCACGCAGCCGATCTACCTCATCCCGGCGGTGGTCGCCCTGCTCGGCTGGGTGTTCCTCTGGCTCCTGACGCAGCGCAACCTGCTGGTCGTCGGCATGCCCCCGGGGGCCGGGGCGACCACCGGCAGTATCGTCCGGCTGATCGGCGGCTTCGTCCTCCGCGCGGTGCTCGGTGCACTGGTGCTGCCGATCGGGGTGGTCGAGGGTGCGCTGATGTTCCAGATCATCGCGCTCGTGACCAGCCGGCGTCCGCTGGCCGGCGGTGCCGGCCGCACGGCCCACGTCCCGCCGGATGCTCCGCCCGCCGCCCGGCCCGCGTCCTACCTGCCGATGCCCGCCGCCCCGGTCGACGCGCCGTGGTCCGTCCCCGCCCCACCGGCGCCGCAGGTCGCGCCGGCTCCGCTGCACCTCGGGCGCGTCGAACCCGCGAGGCAGGCCGGACCCGCCTCACCCGCCTCACCCGCCTCACCCGTCGGGCACGTCCCGCACCAGGCGCTGTACCCGCACGAGCCGCGGACGATCGGCGGGTACCAACTGCTCGGCCGGATCGGGGCCGGCGGCATGGGGACGGTCTACCTGGCCCGTCGGGAGGGCTCGGCCACCCAGGTCGCGCTGAAGACGATCAACCCCGAACTCCTCGGGGAAGCCGACCTGTTGCGTCGCTTCGAGCGCGAGGCGGAGGTGCTGGCGATGGTCTCCGGCGCCTACACCGCCCGGGTGCTGGACGCCGGTGTGGACTCCGGGCGCCCCTACCTGGCCATGGAGCTGCTGGACGGCCGCCCGCTCGACGTCCATCTGCGCGAGCAGGGGCCGATCCGCTCCCCGGAGGCGCTGCGGGCCCTCGCGCTCGCGCTGGCCGTCGCGCTGCGCGGGGTGCACCGGCTGGGGCTGGTGCACCGGGACCTCAAGCCCGCCAACATCATGCTGACGACGGCGGGGCCGCGGCTGCTCGACTTCGGCATCGCGGCGATCGTCGACGGCACCCGGCTGACCCGCACCGGCGGCGGCCCGGGGACGCTGACCTACATGGCGCCCGAACAGTTCGGCGACGGGCCGGTCGGCCCGGCGGCGGACGTCTGGGCCTGGGCCTGCTGTGTGGTGTGCGCGGCCCACGGGGGGAGTCCGTTCGCGGCCGCCAGCACGGGGGCGGTGATCCGCCGGATCGTCGACACCGGCCCGGAGCCGACGGCTCTGGCAGCCCTCGCCGCGCTCGACCCGGCCCTCGCGGCGGTGGTCGGCCGGGCGCTGATCGCGGACCCGCAGACCCGCCCCGGCGACGGTGGCGCACTGCTGGACCTGCTGACGACGCGCCACGGCCCGGGCGGCACCGAGCCCGACGCGGGCGCGCTGCGCGAGGAGATCACCCACGGGTGGCGCACCCTCGCCCTCCGGGCGGACCAGGACTTCCCCCGACAGTGACCGCCTCCCCGGTACCGGAGCGGTAGCCGGAGTCCGCTCCGGGACCGGAGAAGACCCGGGCCCCGGCTCGAGCCGCCGAAAGGCTGACGGTCCTTGCCGTCGTACCCACGGCGGCGCGCCATTCGGCACACGGTGCCCGGCCGTCCGGCCGCGGGGCCCTCTCACCGGGCGAAGGGCCGGTACCCCAACGCCTGATCGACGACCTCGGGAGCCGTCGGCTGCCTTCCCTCGGGCCAGAAGATCAAGTCGCTGCCGTAGCCGCTCGGACAGCCGAGGGCCTTGCCCTACGCCTCCATGACCCCGCACAGCTCGGCCTCGTCGGCACAATCCGCGTCCGTGATCTTCTGCACCCACGCAACGGCCGCTTCACGAGCCGTCTCCCTCACAGCCGCCCCTTCCAATGGGGGCGAGCCCGGCGCGTCACCTGGCCGGCCGGACAGCTCCAGGGCGCGGGGCCGCTCCCACGGCCTCGCCGGTCCCCGCCACCGAAGCGTGCCGCAGCGAGTGCAGGACGGCGCCGGGCAGGCTCACCTGCCGGGGGCCTCGACGTGCGCCCGCTCGGCCCGGCCTCCCCGGCCTCCCCGGCCTCCTCGGCCTCCCCGGCCTCCTCGGCCTCCCCGGCCTCCTCGGCCTCCCCGGCCTCCCCGGCCTCCCCGGCCTCCTCGGCCTCCCCGGCTCCCCGGCTGCGCGGGCCCGTCGACGAGTGCCGGGGGCCGCCGGCCCGCGTACCCCTTCTCCGGCCGGTCAGGTGCCGCGGTGCTCGCCGGGCGCCCCGGCCCGTCGCGGCGCAGGATGGAGATCCCGGGTGTCCGAGGACGGCACCGGCGACACGGGAGGCTGCGGTGAACGGGAGGCTGCGGTGATCGGAATGGCTGACATCAGGGAGTGGCGCGGCCACGCCGTGGTCGACGAGAAGGACCACCGGATCGGCACGCTGGAGTCGGTGTACGTGGAGACGGCGAGTGACCAGCCGTTCTTCGTGACCGTCACGGTCGGCCTGCCGTCCCGGCGGCGGCTGGTGTTCGTCCCGCTCGACGGCGCCGTGGTCGGGCCCGGCTACGTCCGGGTCGCGTTCGCCAAGGGCGTGGTCAAGCAGGCGCCCTCGATCGGCACCGACGACGTGCTGCCCGCCGAGGACGAACCGGCGGTCTTCGCGCACTACGCACTCGCCTACACCCCCGGCGCCGGCGGTGAGCGGCGGCTGGCCAGGCGCTGAGCGGCCCGGGGGAGGGGTGCGTACGGGTCGGCCCGGCGGCCGCGATACCCCACGGGGTACGCTGGCGGCTCGGTCACGACGGCGGAAGGCGGCTCCCGGGATGCAGGTGGACGAGGAAGCGGTGGGCGCCGTCCTGAACCGGCTCCGCCGGGCCCAGGGGCAGCTGGCCGGTGTGATCGCGATGATCGAGGCAGGCCGGGACTGCAAGGACGTCGTCACCCAGTTGGCGGCGGTCTCCCGCGCCCTGGACCGTGCCGGATTCAAGATCGTGGCCAGCGGGATGCGCCAGTGCATGGCCGCCGCCGACGGGGATGCCCCGCCGATGAGCGAGGCGGAGCTGGAGAAGCTCTTCCTGACCCTCGCCTGAGGCCGGACGGCCCGGCGGCCAGACGGCGCGGCGGCCCGGGCCCCGTCGCACGCCGTGACCGGCCGCGCGAATCGGCGGAGAATGGTCCCGGCGGAAGGTGGAGGCCATGGACGACATCGGCTTCGGCCGGGCGATGGAGGGCCTGCTGGTGGCCTCCCAGCGGATCGGCCCCGGGGAGCTCGCGACGGCCGTCCGGGACGCGGCCCGGGCGATGGGGCTCACCGACGCGCTGGTCCTGCTCGCCGACGTGCGGCAGGTGCAGCTCGCACCGCTGCTGCCACCGGCGGCGGAGGGCACCGACGCTCCCACCGGGCCGGTCGTCGTGTCCGAGGTGCCCGATCTCCCCGGCTCGCCCCCGCACGCCGGCGCTCCGGCCCCTGAACGGTCGCCGAGCTGGGTGCTCCCGCTGGAGGGGAGCCCGGCGAGCCGGGCCTACTGCACGGGGGTGCCCCAGTCCGTGCCGGCCGAGGACGGGACCGGCCGGGTGCTGTGGCTGCCGATCGTCGACGGTGTCGAGCGGATCGGGGTGCTCCGCGTCGACGCGCCCCCGGACGCGGCCGTCGACATCGACCGCTGCCTGGCCCTCGCCTCGCTGGTGGGCCTGATCGTGGTGGCGAAACTGTCCTTCGTGGATGATCTGATCGACACCACCAGGATCGTTCCGATGACCCTCCAGGCCGAACTGGCCTGGGCCTTCATGCCACCGCGCACGGTCGGCACCAGGCACGTGACGTCGACCGCGGTGCTGGAGCCCGCCTACGAGATCGGCGGCGACGCGTTCGACCACAGCTTCAGCGGGAGCCGGCTGCGGCTCACCGTCGTCGACGCGATGGGGCACGACCTCGCCTCGGGCGGGTCGTCGGCACTGGCGATCGCGGCCTGCCGGGCCGTCCGCCGGGCCGGGGGCGGGCTCGCGGACATCGCCGCCGTGATCGACCGGGAACTGGACCGGTGGTTCCCGGAGCGGCTGCTCACCGGGGTCTTCGCCGAGCTGGACACCTCGGACGGCCGGCTGAGCTGGGTGAACCGCGGGCACCCCGCGCCCCTGCTGATCCGCCGCCAGCGGGTGGTACCGGCCGCGCTCGAACGGGCCGCCGAACTCCCCCTCGGGCTCGCCGGATACGAGCGGATGCCCGACACCGTCCACGAGGTCCTGCTGGAGCCGGGCGACCGCGTGCTCATCCACACCGACGGCGTCACCGAAGCACGCTCCGCCGCCGGCGAGCTGTTCGGCGAGGAACGGCTGACGGACATGATCGTCCGGGCCGCGGAGGCCGGGGAGGCCGCTCCGGAGGCACTGCGGCGGCTGATCCACGCACTGCTGGAGCGCCAGGACCACCGGCTCACCGACGACGCCACGATCGTCCTGGTGGAATGGCACCCCGCCCACTGACGCAGGGACCCCGCCCTCGGATGCAGGGACCCCGCCCTCTGGCGCAGGGACCCGGCCCCGGCCGGCGACGCGCTGAGCTGCCCGCGGCTCCGTCCCGGATAGGGACCGGCCGTGAATTCCCGGCGCGCCGTGCCCCGTTCGGCGCACCAGGGTGGGAGGCTCGTCTGTCCCCGCAGGGCAGCCGCCGACCGGCAGCCGCCCCGCGCACCGAACGCCGAACGCCGAACACCGCACCGCCGCACGCCGAACACTGCACCGCCGCACCGCCGCACCGCCGAACACTGCACCGCCGCACCGCCGCACCGCCGCACGCCGCCTCCGCCGGACCGGCCGGACCTGCCCCACATCCACCCCACCACGACCCCCGGGCCACCACTGATGACCGTCTCCATCGCCCTGCTCACCCAGGACCTGCGCCTGCACGACAACCCCGTGCTCCGGGCCGCCGCCGAGGCCGCCGACGAGGTCGTGCCGCTGTTCGTCCTCGACCCCGAGGTCGACGCCGCCGGCTTCGCCCCGCCCAACCGGATGGCCTTCCTCGCCGACTGCCTCACCGACCTCGACGCCGCGCTGCGCCCGCTCGGCGGCAGGCTGGTGCTGCGCCGGGGCACGGCCGCCACCGAGACCGCCCGGCTGGCCACCGAGGTGGACGCCGTCTCGGTCCACGTCGCCGCCGGCGTGAGCGCCTTCGCCCACCGCCGCGAGCAGGCCCTGCGCGACGCCCTCGGCTCCCGTCTCCACGTTCACGACGGCGTGCTGACCGTGGCCGTACCGGGCGCGGTCAGCCCCGCAGGCAAGGACCACTACGCCGTGTTCACCCCGTACTTCCGCACCTGGCAGCAGGCTCCGCGCCGGACGGTGCTCCGCGCGCCCCGGGCGCTGCGCACGCCCGAGGGCCTCGCGAGCGAGCCCGTCCCGGCCGTCACGCCGGATTCGCCGGGGCTGCCGCCGGGCGGTGAGCGTCCCGGCCGCAAGCTCTGGCAGGGCTACGACCTGGAGCGGTACGAGGAACTGCACGACGACCTCGCCGCCGACGGCACCTCGCGCCTCTCGCCCTACCTGCACTTCGGCTGCGTCTCCGCGGCCGAGCTGGTGGCGTCCGCCGAACGACGCGGCGGCAGCGGTGCGGAGGCGTTCGTCCGGCAGCTGGCCTGGCGGGACTTCCACCACCAGGTGCTCGCCGCCCGCCCGGAGGCGGCGCACGCCGACTACCGGTCCAAGGGGGACCAGTGGCTGCCCGACGACGCGGAGTCCGAGGCCTGGCGCCGGGGCCGCACCGGCTTCCCCCTGGTGGACGCGGGCATGCGCCAACTCGCCCAGGAGGGCTGGATGCACAACCGGGCCCGGCTGGTGACGGCCTCGTTCCTGACCAAGACGCTCTACAAGGACTGGCGGACGGGCGCCGCCCACTTCCTGCGGCTGCTGGTGGACGGTGACTTGGCCAACAACCAGCTCAACTGGCAGTGGGTGGCCGGGACCGGTACGGACACCCGGCCGAACCGGGTGCTCAACCCGCTCGCCCAGGCGGACCGGCTCGACCCGGGCGGGGCCTACGTCCGGCGCTGGGTCCCTGAGTTGGCCGACCTGCCCGGTCGCTCCGTGCACCGCCCGTGGCGGCTGGACCACCCGCCGGCCGACTACCCGGCACCGATCGTCGAGCCCGAGACGATCTCCGCCCGGCTCCGGCACGCCCGCGGCCTCGACTGAGCCCCCGACCGAACCGTCGGTTCGGCGCCCCTCGCGGGCCCGTAGGGCGACATGACGAGCGGTCAAGTGTACCGGCCGGAGGCGCTCGAGTGGTTCTGACACGCATGGTCCCCGCCGGCGGGGGTAGCCGGGCGTGCACCACTGCCGCAACAGAAGGGGGGCGCACGGTGCCCGAGATCGTCGAGGACGTCATCGAGGCCTGTCTCGTCGGCCCGGAGCCCCGGCCGGTGCTCATGGGGCTGCGCTACGACCCGGCCGACCCGTTCGCGCTGTCGCTCGGTTTCGGAGCCGGTGCCTCGCTCGGAGTGGAGGGCGCGCTGTCCTGGACGGCGGCCCGCGAGCTGTTCGGGGAGGGGCTGCGCAAGCCGTCCGGTCTGGGGGACCTACGGGTCCGGCCGTGGGCTCCCGGCGTGATCGCCGTCGAGTTCCACGGCGACGAGGGCTGTGCCGTCCTGGTGTTGTCCTCCCGGGACATGGTGCACTTCCTCCGCCGGACGTACGAGGTGGTCGCCCCGGGGACGGAGCACCGGCTGCTCGACTGGCCGGACACGGTGGCGGGCCTGGTGGGGGAGACCGGCTGAGCGGAGCGCGACGGCCGGGGGCGGTGGCGACCTCAGCACGAGGCTGCGTCACCGCCCCCGGCCATGCGCGGGGTTCCCCCCGGAGCGGGCTTCGGGCGCAACCACCCGCGTCGGCCGGCGAGCCGCGGAGAGCCCGGTACGACGAACAGCCGACGCACGAGGATCGGCCGGAGCACGACGAACACCACGGCCCGGGCGGGGAAACCGCCCGGGCCGTGGCCTGTGTCCTGCTAGACCCTGTGTTCTGCTGAACCCTGAGAGCCCTGACCCCTGAGAGCCCTGACCCCTGAGAGCCCTGAACCCCGAGCCGCTCAGCGCCCGGGAGCGAGCCGGGCGGCGTCGATCTCGACCCAGACCGCCTTGCCCTGCTCGTGGCGCTCGGCGCCCCAGCGGTCGGCGGCCCGCTGGATGATGAACAGGCCGTGGCCGCCGGGCAGCCCCGGCCGGTGCGGCAGGCGGGGCTCGGGGAGCGCGGACTCGCCGTCGCTCACCTCCACCCGGAGCCGGGCCGCGGACGCGTCCAGTACGAGTTCGAGCGGCCCGCCGCCGTGCATCATCGCGTTGGCCACCAGCTCGGCCACGAGCAGCACGACATCGTCCGCCACGTCCGGGTCCGCGCCGCTCTCCGGAGCCAGCCACGCCCAGTCGGCGAGCGCTTGCTGGGTGAAGGCACGCGAACGGGCCACCGGCTTGGGCAGGCCGGCCAGCCGCAGCCGCCGGCGTTGGCCGGCCTCCGGAAGCGTGGCTCCGGACCGGTTGTCGTCCAGGGTGCCCCGGCCCCTCGTCATATGCGGTTCACCCCTTCGTGCGGTTGCTGTGGCTCGTCGTCCGATCGGATTCCCGGGCAGCGCCAGGATATTCCTGTGACGGCCGTTCGACTGGTCGCCCGTGGTCATGGGCGGGCGGAGCGGGCCGGATCGCACGGTCGTGTTCAACGGACGAGCGCCGCGCCGACCGAGTCATGGATGGAGAACACGGCGCCGGCGCCGGTCAGTTCCAGGACGCGGGCGACCGGCGTGGCCACGGCCGCGAGGCGGAACTCCACCCCGGCGGCGGAGGCGGCCAGGCGGGTCTTCAACAACAGGTTCAGGCCGGAGGAGTCGCAGAAGCCGACGCCCTCCAGATCGACCACGACCAGGGGGGTGCCCTCGTCGACCAGCGAGGTCAGCGCCCGCTCGGCAGGCAGGAGGCTGTCGATGTCGAGATCACCCGCCACCGCGCAGACCGCCGCCTCGGCGTCGGCCCGCCTTATGTCCACGGTCAGCGCGGGCGGCAGAGTGCTCGCCGCGGCCGTGGTCCGGTACTGCTCGTCCTCGACTGGCATCGTGGTTGTCTTTCCCCTCCAGAGAGTTCCCTTCGACCATACGCGGGGGAAAGCCCGCGGCCAAGGCGCACGCCCCACAGGAGGAGTGGCGCCCCGGCCGCCGGGGTCGCTCGGTCAGTCCTGGTCCAGACCGGCGCGGAGCCGGCCGAGGATCCGGCTGAGCAGCCGGGAGACGTGCATCTGGGAGACGCCCAGCCGGGCGCCGATCTCGGACTGCGTGAGCTCTTCGGTGAAGCGCATCGAGAGGATCTGCCGGTCACGCTCGGGCAGCGCGGCGATCAGGGGCTTCAGGGCGACCAGGCTCTCGATCTTCTCCAGCCGGCCGTCCTCCATGCCGAGCCGGTCGGCCAGGGAGCCCCGGGAGTCGTCGTCGGTGGACTCGGAGCCCAGGTCGAGCGACCCCACGGTGTGGCCGTTGGCGGCGGTCAGCCCCTCGGTCACCTCCTCCGGGGTGAGCGACAGGTGCTCGGCCAGCTCGGCGACGGTCGGGGCGCGGTCGAGCCGCTGGGTGAGCTGCTCCTGAGCCCTGGCCAGGGTCAGCCGCAGCTCCTGGAGGCGGCGCGGCACGTGGACGGCCCAGGTGGTGTCACGGAAGTGGCGGCGGATCTCCCCGAGCACCGTCGGCACCGCGAACGTGGTGAACTCCACACCGTGCCGGGAGTCGAAGCGGTCGATCGCCTTGATCAGGCCGACGATGCCCGCCTGGACGAGGTCCTCCTGCGGCTCGCGGCTGGAATTGAAGCGCCGGGCGGCGTAGCGGACCAGGGAGATGTTCAGCTCGATCAGCGTGGCCCGGACATAGGAGTACTCCCGGGTGCCCTCCTCCAGTGCGTCGAGCCGGGCCAGCAGGGTCCGGGTCAGTTCACGCGCGTCGGCGGGGGAGACCTCGCTCGGTTCGGCGATCTCGGGGAGCTCGGGAAGCTCGGTGATCTCCGTGGTCGTCGAGAGGCCGGAGAGACCGGGCGTTCCGGAGGTGGCTCCCAAAGGCCCGGCGCTCGGCCGGGCCTGGCCCTGAACGGGGAACACAGGGGCGAGGAGAGCATCACTGGACGGAGCCATGTCGGTCCTTTCATCGGTTCCGCGACGGTCTGTCCCTGTGTACCCGGGATCTTCGGACCGATTCCCCTTTGATGTGTGGTGATTCTGCAAAGAAGGTGTGATTAACCCGACATGTGAGCCTCGTCTCGTCCTGCGGCGCGGGCGACCGGCACTCGGGGCAGGGCGTGCGGATGGGTCTCGCACAGGTAGCCGACGAGGTGTTCGCGGACCTGGCAGCGCAGCTCGAACGCGGCGTCGGCGTCGGGCGCGGTCATCAGGGCCCGCACCACGATGGTGGTCGGTGTGGTGTCGACCACCTGGAGGGCGCTGCCCTCGCCGTCCCACAGCGAGCTCTTGGCGAGGAACGCCTCGAACTCCGCCCGCAGCTCGGGCACCGGGGTGCGGTGGTCCAGGTGGAACAGCGCGGTGCCGGTGATCTTGCTGGTGCGCCGCGACCAGTTCTCGAAGGGGCGGCCGGCGAAGTACGACATCGGCATCACCAGTCGCCGCTGGTCCCAGGTGGCGATCACCACCGAGGTGAGCGTGATCTCCTCCACCGTTCCCCACTCGCCGGCGACCACGACGACGTCGCCGATCCGGATCAGGTCGCCGAAGGCCATCTGGATGCCCGCGAACAGGTTGGCGAGGGTGCTCTGGGCCGCGATCCCGGCCACCACGCCGACCAGCCCGGCGGAGGCGAGCAGGCTGGTCCCGAGCCCCCGGACGGCGGGGAAGGTCATCAGCATCGCCCCGAGGGCGACCACGGCGACGGTGGCCTGGAAGATCCGGCCGAGCAGACCGGCCTGGGTCCGGGCCCGGCCCGCCCAGGCGGGGTTGCGCCGCCGCCCGGCGAGTTGCATCGCGCCGCTCGTCGCCAGGGCGATCAGCCGCGCGGCCAGCCAGGCGCAGGCGGCGATGGTCGCGAGCACCAGCAGATGCCGGACGGCGGCGTGCACGACCGGGGCGGTACGGGCCCACGGCTCCCCGGCGAGCATCAGTCCGCAGGCGGTGGCCGCCAGCAGGGGTGGCCGACAGGCGCGGAGCAGGGTCGGTGTGGGACCGGTGTGCCCGCGTGCGGCGACCAGTCGTGCCACGGCCTCCGTGAGCAGGTTGAGGCCGTAGGCGGCGACGGCGGCCGAAGCGGCGACGACGATCAGGCGGACGAGGCTCCACCCCATGGTGTGCGGTTCCCTTCCTCGGGTCGGTCCCGCGGGGGCGGTCCGCGGGAATGGGTCCCGCCTGCCCCCGGCTCCGCCGCCCACACCCGCTCCGGCCCCGCCGCCCACCCCCCGGCCTGCCCGGCGGCCGATCGTCCCCCCGCCGCCGCCGGATCCGCGCTGGGCCGGCCGGGTGACGTCTGACGGATCGTCGGCCCGGGTGCATACCGGGGCGGGGCCGGGGCAGGCGCCCCTACGACCGACCGCCGGCCCGGCGGTCGGACCTCGGCGGAGAAGGGAAACGTGATGACACAGATCGAGGAGTCGGTCCTGGTCGACGTGCCGCTCGCGGTGGCGTACGAACAGTGGCGGAAGGTCGAGGACTTCCCGCGCTTCATGCGCGGCGTGGTCAGCATCGAGCGGCGGGGCGGGGAGCTCACCCACTGGGTGGTCGGCGTGGCCGGCGCGCACCGCGAGTTCGACGCCGCGACGACCGAGGTGGTGCCGGACGAGCGGGTGGCCTGGGCCGCGGTGGCCGGGGAGGTCCGGCAGTCGGGCGTGGTGACGTTCCACCGTCTCGGGGAGGACTGCACGCGGATCATGCTCCAGCTGGAGGTCGAACCGCAGGGTCTGCTGGAGCGGATCGGGGAGGCGCTGGGTTTCGTCGACCGTCAGGTCATCGACGACCTCCACGACTTCAAGGAGTTCGTCGAAGCCGCCCACGGCGGCCCGCCGAGCGCACCCCCGGGCGCCGACCCCGGCACGCCCCGGGCGGCCTGACCGCCCACCGGTCGGCACCGCCGCCCGTCCACCCGCCCGCCAGCGCGCCCGATCGACGCCCGCCGCGCCGGCGGCCTGGTCGGGGCCGGAGTTCCCGCAGCGCCCGACACCGCGTCATGCGTCGTTCATGCGACCGTCGCCGACCTTGGGATGAATGGGGTCGCCCGCAGTTGTACAGCCAACTGCCGGCAACCCTCATCCCGATCTCCGTGACCAGCCGCGGACGGGCCCGGCCGTGCCCTCCCGCGGACCGGTCGCCCGGGCGCGGCGGACAGGACCACCGTGGCCGCAGGCAGCGCCCTGACGCTCAGCTCATCCGCCAACCCGGTCGAAGGCGACAGGCTCACCTTCCACTGGAGCACCGACGCCCCGGACGGCAAGAACTGGGTCGGCATCTACGACGGCAGCAGGAAGCCCGGCACCGGCTCGTCGCTGCTCTGGAAGTACACCCCGGCCGCCGCCGGGGACGTGCAGCTCGACACCTCGGCGCTGACCGGCGGCCCGTACACCGCGTACCTGCTCGCCAAGGACGGCTACGGCGTCCTGGCGCAGACCGCGCCCTTCACCTTCCGGCCCAAGCCCGCCGTGGTCCGCCCGCACAGCGCGGTCGACGCGCTGACCACCGCCGCCGTGGCGCCCGGGGGCGCCGTCTCGGTCAAGCTCGGCGGTCTCTGGTCCCGGCCGGCCGGCAACCCGGCGGGCACCGCGGCGTTCCGCAAGATCAGCGGCCCGGCCTGGGCCTCCGTCGGCTCCGACGGCACGCTCACCGGCACCGCGCCCGCCACCGCGCCGAAGAACCCGGAGGTGGTGGTCGTCGGCGTGAAGGACAGCGCGGGCGCCACCGACACCGTCACTGTGCAGATCCCGGTGGCGGACCCGGCAGGGCCGCTGCGGCTGAAGGTGGCGAGCTGGAACCTCGCCGAGGCCGGCGCGGCCTTCACCGACGCGGTGGAGAAGCAGCTGCGGGTGGTGCTCGCCCAGGGCCTGGACGTGCTCGCCCTCCAGGAGACGGCCGGCAGCGCCGCCCGGAGCCTGGCCACCGCGCTCGGCTGGTACGCCTACCAGAGCGCGGGCAGCGTCGGGGTCCTCAGCCGCTACCCGCTGTCCGCCGTCACCCCGGTCACCGCCGGGCTGCCCGCGGCCGGTGTGACGGTGCAGCTGCCCGGCGGCCGGGGCCTCCGCTTCTGGGCCGCCCACCTGGACGAGGCGAACTACGGCCCCTACGCGGTGCAGGACGGCCAGAGCGCCGCCCAGGTGACCGCCGGGGAGAGCGCCTCCGCCCGCCTCCAGCAGGCCACGGCGCTCGCCGCGGCCGTCCGCGCCGAGGCCGCCGCGCACACCCCGGTGGTCCTCGCCGGCGCGCTCTCCTCGCCCTCGCACCTGGACTGGACGGCGGCCACCGCGGCGAGCCACGGCGGGGTCGGCCCGCTGAACTGGCCGGTCACGGTGGCCCTCCAGGAGGCCGGACTGACCGACAGCTTCCGGGAGGAGAACCGGAACCCGGCCGAGGCGCCCGGGGCCACCTGGTCGCCGGTCCGCAAGCAGCGGGGCAGCAAGCCGGAGCCGCAGGACCGGATCGACTACGTGCTGTACGCCGGCCCGCTGAAGCTGGTCGAGGCGCACACCCTGGTGGCCGACTGGCCCGCCACCGGGACCGACCCGGCCGCGATCGCCGCCAACCAGTGGCCCTCCGACAGCGCCGCCGCGGTCGCCACCTTCCAGCTCTGACGGCCTCCCGCCCCGTCCTGCTCCCTCCCCCGCCCCGAGAGGCCAGTTCGCCATGTCCGATCTCTCCCGTCGTTCCTTCGTCGGCGCCACCGCGGCCGCCGGCGCCGCCGCACTGACCGGCCTGCCCGCCGCGTCCGCGAGCGCCGCTCCCGCCGCCGACCGGCCCACCGGCACCATCAAGGACGTCAAGCACGTCGTGGTGCTGATGCAGGAGAACCGCAGCTTCGACCACTACTTCGGCACCCTCAACGGCGTCCGCGGCTTCGGTGACAAGCAGGCCCTCCGGTTCCCGGACGGCACCGACGTGTTCCGCCAGCCCGACGCCGGGCGCGCCGACGGCGGCGCGATGCTGCCGTACCGGATGGACACGGCCAAGTACAACGCGCAGAACGCCGGCGGCCTCCCGCACGACTGGGCGACCGGTCACCAGGCGATCAACAACGGCGCGATGAACAAGTGGATCGCGGCCAAGGGCGAGCGCACCATGGGGTACTTCACCCGCGCCGACATCCCCTACCAGTACGCGCTGGCCGACGCGTTCACCCTCTGCGACGCCTACTTCACCTCGCTGGCCGGGCCGACCGACCCCAATCGGCTCTACCTGTGGACGGGCACCTGCGGCCCCGGCCGGGACGGCACCACCGGCCCCTGGATCGACAACACCCCGGTGACCGACAACCCCGTCGCCGACTGGACGACCTACGCCGAGCGGCTGCAGGCGGCCGGCGTCTCCTGGCGGGTCTACCACAACCCCAGCAAGGACGACCGGACGGGCGACTACGACGACAACGCCCTGTCCTACTTCAAGCAGTTCCACAACTTCCCGAAGGACGACCCGCGTTACGTCAACGCGATGACCAGGTTCGACCCGGCGGCCTTCGACGCCCACTGCAAGGACGCCACCCTGCCGACCGTCTCCTGGCTGGTCGCGCCCTACCTGTTCAGCGAACACCCCAACGCCGGCCCGGCGTACGGCGCGCACTGGGTGAACCAGGCCCTCCAGTCGCTGATGTCCAACCCCGCCGTCTGGCAGCACACCGTCTTCCTCGTCATGTACGACGAGAACGACGGCTACTTCGACCACATGGTGCCGCCCACCCCCGAGGCCGGTACGCCCGAGGAGTTCACCCAGGGCCGCGCGATCGGCCTCGGCAACCGGGTACCGCTCTGGGTCGCCTCCCCCTGGTCCCGCGGTGGCTACGTCAACTCCCAGGTCTTCGACCACACCTCGGTCCTGCGCTTCATGGAACAGGTCACCGGGGTCGCCGAACCCAACATCTCCGCCTGGCGCCGGGCCGTCTGCGGTGACCTCACCAGCTGCTTCGACTTCGCGGCCCCGGACTTCTCGATACCGAGGCTGCCCGACACCGTGGCCCTGATGGCCAGGGCCGACGCCGGGGCGGCGCTCCCCGGCGTCGCGCTGCCCGCCGCCGGCACCCAGTCGATGCCCGTCCAGGAGCCCGGCGAGCGCCCGCACCGTCACCTGCCCTACCAGCCCTGGGCGGACGTCGAGGTGGACCGGAAGACCGGCAAGGTCACCTGCACGATGAGCAACCACGGCTCGGTCGCCTTCCCCTACACCGTCTACCCCAACATCGTCCTCCCGTTCGCCGGGACGCCGTACACGGTGGCGCCCGCTGCCACCGCCACCTACGTCTGGGACGCCGCCGCCACGCACGGCCGGTACGACTTCACCGTCCACGGCCCCGACGGCTTCGTCCGGCGCTTCGCCGGCACCGTCGTCCGGGACGGTGAGGACGGCCAGAACGACATCGGCGTGCCGATCGTGACGGCCGATCTGAGCGACTCCTCCCGGCTCACCCTCCAACTGGTCAACGACGGCCTGACCGACGTCGGCTTCACCGCGGTGCCCAACGACTTCGCGGGCACCGCGCAGACGGTCTGGGTCAAGCCCGGCAAGCAGGCCAACCTGGCCTGGCCGCTGGACAAGCAGGGCCGCTACGACGTCGTCGTGACGGCGGGCACCGGTCTGCGCTTCACCCAGCGGTACGCGGGCTGGGTGCACTGACCCCGGCGCCGCCGCCCGGGCCCGGGCCCGGGC
>NZ_JBHWUI010000131.1:0-24017 GCF_042737525.1 Kitasatospora sp. NPDC059973
CCGCCGGGGCGGGACGGCGCGTCCCGGGCACGGTCGTCGCGCTCGGCGCGGTCAGCCTGGTCACCGATGTCTCCTCGGAGATGGTCACCGCCGTGCTGCCGCTCTACCTGGTGCTGGGGCTCGGCCTCTCGCCGCTTCAATTCGGTTTCCTCGACGGGCTGTTCAACGGGGCGACGGCACTGGTCCGGCTGCTCGGCGGCAAGCTCGCCGACCGCGGCGGGGGCCGGCACCGGACGGTCGCCGGGGTCGGCTACCTGCTGTCGGCGCTCTCCCGGCTCGGGCTGCTGCTGGCCGGCGGCGCGGCCGCCGGGATCGCCGCCGCGCTGGCCGCCGACCGGCTCGGCAAGGGCGTGCGGACCGCGCCGCGGGACGCGATGATCTCGCTCAGCGCGCCGCCGGAGGAGCTCGGCCGGGCGTTCGGGGTGCACCGGGCGATGGACACCACGGGGGCGCTGCTCGGCCCCCTGGTCGCGTTCGTGGTGCTCTGGGCGACGGCGGACGCGTACGACGCGGTCTTCGTGGTCAGCTTCGCCACCGGGCTGTTCGGCGTGCTGGTGCTGGTGCTCTTCGTCCCGGCCGGGGCGAGGCCGGCGGCCGGCGTGAAGCCGGCAGTCGGCGAGCGTGGGAGGAAAGGCGAGCGCGGCAGGACGGGGAAGAAGCCCCGGGCACTCGGCGACCCGGTGTTCCGGCGGGTCGTCACGGCCGCCGTGCTGCTGGGCGCCGCGACGATCGGCGACTCCTTCCTCTACCTGCTGCTCCAGCGCGGCCTGGACCTGCCGGCCCTGCTCTTCCCGCTGCTGCCGCTCGGCGCCGCGGCGTGCTACCTGCTGCTGGCCGTACCGGCGGGCCGGATCGCGGACCGGTCCGGGCGGCGCACCCCGTTCCTCTGGGGGCACGGTGCGCTGCTCGCGGCCTACCTCGTGGTGATGGCCCCGCCGGGCTGGCCGGCCACCGTACTCGTCCTGGTCCTCCTGGGCGTCTTCTACGCCGCCACGGACGGTGTGCTGATGGCACTCGCCGGGCCGGTCCTGCCGCTCGACGGCCGGGCGAGCGGGCTCGCGGTGCTGCAGACCGGCCAGGCGCTGGCCCGGCTGGTCGGCGCGGCGGGCTTCGGTGCGGCCTGGACGTGGTGGGGGCCGCGTCCGGCCCTGGCGGCGGCCGCGCTCGCGCTGGCCGCCGCACTCGTCGCGGCACGGCGGATCCTGCCGCAGCGGCCGGAGAGGGAGGTCTCGTGAAAGCGCGTTCGCTGGTGCTGATCACCGCGGCCCTGGTGCTGCTGGGCGGTTCGCTGGGGTACGTCCTGCACGCCAGGGAACGCGGCGGCGGGCAGCGGCTGGTCGCCGCCGCGAGCTCGTTCACCCTGGACGAGCCCGGGCTCTACTACCGGGATTCCGCCACCGGGCGGGTCGCCCGCAGTCCGGGGGCGGCCGACGGCCCGTCCTGCGTCCGCTTCCACGCCGCGGCGGACCGGGCGCTGTGCCTGCGCGCCCTGCCCGGCACCCCGGCCCGGACCCAGGCGGTGGTGTACGACCGGAAGTTCACCGAGCTCCAGTCGGTGACGGTGCCCGGGATCCCGAACCGGGCCCGGGTGTCGGCCTCCGGCCACCTGCTCGCCTGGACCGCCTTCGCGGTGGGGGACTCCTACGCGGCGGGCACCTTCTCCACCCGGACGTCGGTCCTGGACCTGCGTACCGGCTACCTGGTCAAGTCCATCGAGTCCATCCCGCTGACCGTCGACGGCGCCCGCTACCACGCCGCCGACGTCAACTACTGGGGCGTCAGCTTCGCCGCCGACGACAACCGCTTCTACGCCACCGTCTCGACCGGCGGCCGGACCCACCTGGTCGAGGGGGACCTCCGGGCCTGGTCGGCCCGCACCCTGCGGGAGAACGTGGAGTGCCCCTCGCTCTCGCCGGACGGCACCCGGATCGCCTTCAAGAAGAAGGTCTCGGCCGACCCGGCGGCGCCCTGGCGGCTCCACGTGCTGGAGCTGGCGGGGATGGGCGAGCACCCGCTGGCCGAGTCGCGCAGCGTGGACGACCAGGCGGTCTGGCTCGACGGGGAGACCCTCGGGTACGCGCTGCCCGGCCAGGGCGGCAAGGGCACCGACGTCTGGAGCGTGCCGGCGGACGGCGGCGGGGCGCCGCGGCTGCTGGTGCCCGGCGGCTCGTCGCCGGTGGCCGTGGCCGCGGCGCCGAACTGACCCGGGGGCCGCGGGGCAGGCCCCGCCCGGCCGCGCCGCCTCGACCGGCCGCCCGGGCGGGGCCGACCCGGCGCCACCGCACCGTGCGGACGGGGGTGCCCGGCGCGGCGGCGCCGGGTGGCAGTTCGGTCGCGCCGGGCGGTGTTCCCGCAGGTCGGAGGTGGTCGTGATGGCTGGTCAGATGGCGTAACGCGGCGGCAACGAAGAACCGGCGGGTTCGGCTCTAGGGTTCTGGCCGAACCACCCGCCGATGTCCGGAGCAGCCCCGATGACCAGCGAGAACACCGTCCGCCCCGGCGTCCGGCGCCCACGGGCCGACCGGGCCAGGCAGGTCGCGGACGTCCTGCGGCAACAGGTGCTGAGCGAGGTGTTCAAGGACGGCCCGCTGCCCCACGAGGACCAGCTGGCGGAGGAGTTCGGCGAGTCCCGCAACACCGTCCGGGAGGCGCTGGACCTGCTGCGCGGTGAGGGCCTCGTCCGCCGCGTGCCGGGGTCGGGGACGCTGGTCGTGGCCGGCAAGGTGCCGCACGGGCTGAACCGGTTGCAGGGCCTGGCGGAGACGCTCCACGAGCACGGCGAGGTGGTCAACGAGGTCCGCTCGTTCGGCCCGGTCCGCGCACCGGGCCCGGTGGCCCGCCGGTTCGGCCTGCCGGAGGGCGCGGACGTGGTGTACGTGGAGCGGCTGCGGCGGCTGAACGGGCTGCCGCTCTCGCTCGACCTCACCTACCTGGCGCCCGACATCGGCGCCGGGCTGGACGCCACCGATCTGGCGCACCACGACATCTTCCGGCTGATCGAGGAGATCGCCGGCCAGCCGCTCGGCCGGGCCGACATCACCCTGGAGGCGGTCAACGCCGACGCGCACTCCGCCACCGTGCTGGAAGTCCCGCGCGGATCGGCCCTGTTGATGCTGGAACGGCTCACCACCCTGGCCGACGGCCGGCCCGTCGACCTGGAGTACATCCGCTTCCGCGGCGACCGGATCACCATGCAGGGCCGGCTGCTGCGCGACCTGACCTGAGGGAGACCCGCCCCATGACGCTCGCCGACCACCGCTCCGACGTGCCCGTGACCATCGACGCCTCGCTCTGTATCGCCGGCTGCACGCTCTGCGTGGAGATGTGCCCACTGGACTCGCTGGCCATCCACCAGGACAGCGGCAAGGCCTACATGCACGTCGACGAGTGCTGGTACTGCGGCCCGTGCGCCGCCCGCTGCCCCACCGGGGCGGTCACCGTCAACATGCCCTATCTGCTTCGCTGAGGGACCAACAGATGATTCGCACCGCAAGCGCGCTGAGAACGACGACGGCCGCCGCCGTGCTGGCCGCCGCCACCGCCTGCTCCTCCGCGAGCGCCTCCGGCGACACCGTCGAGGTGGTCGTCGGCTACCAGTCCAAGACCATCAACACCGTCACCGCCGGCACCCTGCTGCGGGCCCGGGGCTACTTCGAGCAGCGCCTCGCCGAGCAGGGCACGAAGGACGGCCGGCACTACCGGGTCACCTGGCAGGACTACGACTCCGGCGCCCCGATCACCGCCCAGATGCTCGCCGAGAAGATCGACATCGGGTCGATGGGCGACTATCCGCTGCTGATCAACGGCTCCCGGGCCCAGGAGGCCGGCGGACCGGGCACCAGGCTGATCTCGGTGACCGGCTACAACCTGCTCGGCGCGCTCAACGGCGTCGTGGTGCCGAACTCCTCGCCGGCGCACACCCTGGCCGACCTCAAGGGCCGGAAGGTTTCCACCTCGGTCGGCTCGGCCGCCGACGGCACGCTCGTCCAGGCGCTGGCCCGGGCCGGAGTGGCGGAGAGCGACATCCAGAAGCAGAACCAGCAGCCCGCGGTCGGCGCCTCGGCGCTGAAGGCCGGGAGCGTGGACGCCCTCGCCCAGTTCGTCGCCTGGCCGGGCGCGGTGGTGTTCGCCGGTGACGGCCGGCTGCTCTACGACGGCGCCGCCCTGGGCCGGCCCACCCTGCACGGGGTGGTGATCCGGCAGAAGTACGGTACCGCACACCCCGGGGTCGTCGAGGCGTTCCTGCGGGCCCAGTCGGACGCCACCCGGTTCCTCAACGAGCACCCGCTTGACGCCAGCCGCGAGGTCGCCGAGGCCACCGGCCTGGCCGCCGAGGTCGTCCACCTCTACAACGGCCCCGGCGGCATCGCCACCTTCGCCACCCCGCTGGACGCCGGACTGCTCGACGCGCTGCGCCAGGACGTGCCGTTCCTCAAGTCCGTCGGCGTGCTGAAGGCGCTCGACGTGGAGCGGTTCATCGACCCCTCGTACCAGGAGAAGGCCGCGCTGCCGGCCGTCGCATCCGCCCGGATCACGGGCACCGACCCGGTCTGCGGCCGGCCGGTGACCGATCCCGCCCTGGCCGGCGAGATCTGGTACGACGGCGAGGACGCCACCCACCCGGCCGCCGACCCGGGCTGCCTGCTGCGGGCGCTCAAGGCGGCCGGGGCGAAGGTCCGGGCGGCGTACGTACCGGACGCGGCGACCGGCACCCGCTGGTTCGCGGACAGGGACCAGTGGGTGCAGGACGGCGGCTCGCTGCTGCCGTTCACCACGGAGGACGGCGCGAAGGCCTACCTGGCCGCCCACCCGGGCGCCCGGCCGCTGACGTACCGGGAAGCGCTGGCGGCGTCGTGACCGCGCGGCGCAGGCTGGTGCGGGCGGGAGCGCTGGTCGCGTTCGTCGGGCTGTGGCAGCTGCTCACCGTACGGCGGGTGCGGCTCTGGGTGAGGTTCGACCACCTGCCGACGGCGGGCCAGGTCGGCGAGGCGCTCTGGCGGCAGCTCGGGACGGGGCAGTACTGGCAGGACCTGGCGGACAGCCTGCGGCGGATCGGCAGCGGGTTCCTGCTCGCGGCGGTCCTGGGCGTGGCGGTCGGGGTACTGACCGCGCGCTCGCGGTGGGCGGCCGATCTGCTCGGCCCGGTGCTGGAGGTGGTCCGGCCGGTCCCGGCGATCGCCCTGGTACCGGTGGCGATCATGCTCTTCCCGGAGAACGAGCAGGGCATCGTGTTCATCACCTTCGTCGCGGCCTTCTTCCCGGTGACCGTCGCCACCCGGCACGCGGTGCGCGCGGTGCCCCCGGTCTGGGAGGAGTCCGTGCGGACGCTGGGCGGCGGGCGCGGGCGGGTGCTGTGGAGCGTGGTGCTGCCGGGCGCCCTGCCCGGGGTGGTCGGTGGGCTCTCGGTGGGCATCGGCGTGGCCTGGATCTGCGTGATCTCCGCCGAGATGGTCTCCGGACAGTTCGGCGTCGGCTACCGGACCTGGTCGGCGTACACGGTGCTGGACTACCCGGGCGTGTTCACCGGGATGGTGACGATCGGCCTGCTCGGCTGGGCCACGTCCGGCGCGGTCGAGCTGGTCGGGCGGCGGCTGACGGCCTGGCTGCCGCCGGCCGGTCCGCAGGGGAGCGGTGCGGTGGCGGCGCAGGCGCGCGTCGAGCGGCCGGAACGGGTGGAGGTGGGCGTATGAGCGTGCGGTTGACGGCCCGGGGGCTGAGCGTCGGACATGCCGGGCGGGCGGTACTGAGCGGTGTCGACCTGGAGGTCGGAGCGGGCGAGGTGCTGACGGTGGTCGGCGCCTCCGGTGGCGGCAAGTCCACCCTGCTCCGGGTGCTCGCCGGCCTGCTGCCGCCCGCCGGCGGCGAGCTGCTGGCCGACGGCCGGCCGGTGCGCGGGCCCGACGCGGAGCGGGCGCTGGTGTTCCAGGAGGACGCCCTGCTGCCCTGGCGGAGCGTGCGGAGGAACGTCGAACTCCCGCTCGCGGTCCGGCGGGTGCCGCGGGCCGACCGGCGGGCGCCGGTGGACGGCTGGATCGCCCGGGTGGGGCTGGCCGGGCTGGAGCGGCGGCTGCCGCGCGAGCTGTCCGGCGGCCAGCGCCAGCGCGTCCAGCTCGCGCGGGCGCTGGTCGGGGCGCCGCGGGCGGTGCTGATGGACGAGCCGTTCGGCGCGCTCGATCCGCAGACCAGGGCCGCGATGCAGCGACTGCTGCTGACGGTGTGGGAGAAGGAGCGCTGCACCGTGGTGTTCGTGACGCACGACGTGGACGAGGCGCTGCTGCTCGGGGACCGCGTCGCGGTGCTCGGCGGCGGGACGGTGGCGGCCGTGCACGCCGTCCCGCACGCGCGGGACGCGGCCGCGCGCCGCGAGCCCGCCGTGCTGGCGCTGCGGGAGCGCGTGCTGGAGCAGGTGCGGTCGTAGGCGCGAAGCCGCCGTGCCGGCGCAGGTGCAGGAGCGCGTGCCGGCGCGGTCGCGGCCGTGAGCGCCCGGAGCGGCGCACGTACAGACAAGCCCAAGTGAGAGGTGCACCATGGAGATCCCCGACCTCGCCGACGCCCGGCGCCTGAGCTGTGACGTGCTGGTGGTCGGCGGCGGTACCGCCGGTTCGATGGCCGCGATCAGCGCGGCGGAGGCCGGTGCGAGCGTGCTGCTGCTGGAGAAGGCGCACGTGCGGCACTCGGGTGCGCTGGCGATGGGCATGGACGGTGTCAACAACGCCGTCATCCCAGGCCGGGCGGACCCGGACGACTACGTCGCCGAGATCACCCGCGCCAACGACGGCATCGTCGACCAGCGCACGGTGCGCCGGACCGCCACCCGCGGCTTCGCGATGGTCCAGCGGCTGGAGCGGTACGGGGTGAAGTTCGAGAAGGACGAGTACGGCGAGTACCTGGTCCGGCAGGTGCACCGCTCGGGCAGCTACGTGCTGCCGATGCCGGAGGGCAAGGACGTCAAGAAGGTGCTCTACCGCGTCCTGCGGCAGCGCCACATGCGCGAGCGGATCACCATCGAGAACCGGGTGATGCCGGTGCGCGTGCTCACCTCCGGCGGCCGGGCGGTCGGCGCGGCCGGATTCGACACCCGCAGCGGGGAGTTCGTCACCGTCGAAGCCGGCGCGGTGGTGCTGGCCACCGGCCCGTGCGGCCGGCTCGGCCTGCCCGCCAGCGGGTACCTGTACGGGACGTACGAGAACCCGACCAACGCCGGGGACGGCTACGCGATGGCGTACCACGCGGGCGCGGAACTGAGCGGCATCGAGTGCTTCCAGATCAACCCGCTGATCAAGGACTACAACGGGCCCGCGTGCGCCTACGTGGCGAACCCGTTCGGCGGGTACCAGGTCAACCGGCACGGCGAGCGGTTCGTCGACTCGGACTACTGGTCGGGGCAGATGATGGCCGAGTTCGCCGCCGAACTCGGCTCGGAGCGAGGCCCGGTGTACCTGCGGACCACGCACCTGCCGGAGGAGACGGTGCGGGCCCTGGAGTCCATCCTGCACACCACCGAACGGCCCAGCCGGGGCACCTTCCACGCCGGTCGCGGCCACGACTACCGCACCCACGACGTGGAGATGCACATCTCCGAGATCGGCCTGTGCGGCGGGCACTCGGCGAGCGGCGTCTGGGTCGACGAGGACGCCGCCACCACCGTGCCCGGCCTCTACGCGGCGGGCGACCTGGCGTGCGTCCCGCACAACTACATGATCGGCGCGTTCGTCTTCGGCGACCTGGCCGGCACCCACGCGGCCGGAAACCTCCCCCCGGCCCGCGCCGAGCTGCCGCGGGACCAGCTCGCGGCCGCCCACGAGCTGGTCTACCGCCCGCTGCGCAACCCCGACGGACCACCGCAGCCGCAGGTCGAGTACAAGCTGCGGCGCTTCGTCAACGACTACGTCGCACCGCCGAAGACCGGAGCGCGGCTGTCGGTGGCGCTCGAACACTTCGAGCGGATGCGCGGCGAGCTCGCGGCGATGGGCGCCCGGACCCCGCACGAGCTGATGCGGGCGGTCGAGGTCGACTTCATCCGGGACTGCGCCGAGATGGCCGCCCGTTCCTCGCTGGCCCGGACCGAGAGCCGCTGGGGCCTGTACCACGAGCGCGTCGACCACCCGGAGCGCGACGACCAGCGGTGGTTCAGCCACCTCAACCTGCGCAAGAACGCCGCCGGCGCGATGGAGTTCCTCACCCGGCCGGTCGCGCCCTACCTGGTGCCGGTGGACGGCCTGGAGCCGCCCGAGCTCCCGGTGACCGTGCTCGGCGAGGTCCACCCGCTGCCGGTCGGGCGCACCGGCACGGCCGTGCCCGCCGCCCGGACGGAGGCGGCGCCGACCGTGCCCGCCTCGCCCCGGCTGCTCGAACTGCTGCGGCTCGCCGAACAGCAGCCCGCCCTCGACCGGTTGGCGCCGTACCTCGCCGACCCGGCCCCCGAGGTCCGGCGGACGGCGGTGGCGGTGCTGACGGAGGCGGCGCCGGCCGGTACCGGCGCGGCGCTCGCCGAGGCCCTGGGCGACCCCGACGGGCCGGTCCGGGCGGCGGCGGTCGCCGGGCTCCGTGAGCTGGCCGACGTGCTGGACGGCTCGCTCGGCGCGGCCGTGGAGCGGACCGCCGGGTCGTCCGACCCGGTGGTCCGGGCGGGCGTGCTGGAGCTGTCCCGGGTGCTGCGGACCGGTTCGGCGGAGCTGTTCACGGCCGCTCTGGCCGACGCCGAGGTCCCGGTCCGGCTGCAGGCGGTGCGCGGGCTGGTCTCGCTCGACGCCGCCACCGCCCTGGTGGCCGCGGCGGGGGACTCCGCCCGGGAGGTGCGGGTCGCGGTGGGGGAGGGACTCGGCACCATCGGCGACCGCACCGCCGCGCCGGCGCTGCTCCGGCTGGCCGGTGACGCCGACCCGCTGGTACGGGCCGCCGCCTTCGACGGCGCGGCGGGCATCGGCTGCCCGCCCGAACTGGCCGCGCCGGCCGCCGTGCCGGACACGGCCTGGCAGGTCCGCAAGGCGGCGGCCGGCGCGCTCGGCGCCGCCGGGCTGCTGCCCCCGCTGGTCGCCCTGCTCGGCGACGACAACCCGGACGTCCGCAAGGCCGCCGTACGGGCCCTGACCCGGTCCACCGGTGACCCGGCGGTCGCGGCGGGCCTGCGGGAACGGCTCGCCGACTCCGACGCGGACGTGCGGGCCTACGCGCGGCTGGCCCTGCGGCGGGTGAGCCCGGCGGGCGTCGGCGGTGATCAGGCGTAGATCCGGGCGTAGAGCTCCTGGATCTGCTCGGCGGTGGGCACGACGGGGTTGTTGGCGGGGGAGCCCGACCCCAGGGCCTGCTCGGCCATCAGGGGCGTCAGCCGGGCCCACGCGGCGGGGTCGACGCCGTGGGCGCGGGGCGTGGGGACGGCCAGGTCGTGGCAGAGCTCGTGGAGGGCGTCGACGAGTTTGGCGGCGGCCGCGCCCTCGGCGTCCGTCGCGCTCGCGGCGCCCAGGGCGCGGGCGCAGTCGGCGTACCGGCCGGGGGCCGCGGCCACCGAGAAGGCGGTCACCGCGGGGAACAGCATCGCGTTCGACAGGCCGTGGGCGACGTGGAAGTGGGCGCCGATCGGACGGCTCATGCCGTGCACGAGGGCGACGCTGGAGTTGGAGAAGGCCATCCCGGCCTGGGTCGCGGCGAGCATCATGGCCTCGCGGGCCACGGCGTCCGAACCGTCCGCGTAGACGCGGCGCAGATGGCGGCCGATGGTGGCGATCGCGGTGAGGGCCAGACCGTCGGAGAAGGCGTTGGCCTTGCGGCTGACGTACGCCTCGACGGCGTGGGTGAGGGCGTCGACGCCGGTGTCGGCGGTCAGCCGGGGCGGCATCGACAGGGTCAGGTCCGCGTCGACGACGGCGGCGACCGGCTGGAACGCCGGGCCCAGGCAGAGCATCTTCTCGTCCGTGCCGCTGTCGGTGATGACGGTGACCTGGGTCGCCTCCGAGCCGCTGCCGGCGGTGGTGGGGACGGCGATCACCGGGAGCGCCGGCCCGTGGTTGACGCGCGGCGCCTTGTAGTCGCGCATCCGACCGCCCTGGACGCCCAGCAGGGCGAGCGCCTTGGCGCTGTCCATCGGGCTGCCGCCGCCGAACCCGATGACCGAGTCCGCCCGGTGCCCGTGCAGCGCCTCCAGGCCCGCGGTCAGCGAGTCGGTGGTCGGGTCGGGCACGGTGCCGAAGAACAGGCGAGGGCTCAGCCCGGCCCGGAGCAGCGTCGCGGTCACCCGCTCCGCCACGCCCGTCCCGACCAGGAACGCGTCGGTGACGAGCAGGGGCCGGCTCAGCCCCAGTCCGGCGACGACGTCGCCCAGTTCCTCGACGGCGCCCCGGCCGACGCGCACGATCCGGGGCAGGGACAGGCCGGCGACCATGGGGGACCCTCTCGACGCTGGGAGGAACGGCGGCCGGGTGCGCCGGCCGACGGTGCCCCGACTCTGCCGCCCCCGAGTCGTGCGCTCAAGCACCAATCGTGCAGACGGGGTGTGCGCGAATGCAGATACGCTGCCCCGGTGCCCTCCCGTACCCGCCCGGTCGGCGACGACCCGGAGCCGCCGCCGCGGCCGGAGCACGGCGGCCCCGATCCGCGCGCACTCCGCGCGGACGACCTGCGGTACCTGCTCGCCGTCGCCCGCACGGGCCGCCTGGTCAGCGCGGCCGACGCGCTCGGCGTGGACCACACCACGGTGTCCCGCCGGATCACCGCGCTGGAGAAGAGCCTCGGGGTACGGCTGATCGAACGCGGCACGGAGGGCTGGGGACTGACCGACGCCGGCCGGTCCGTCGCGGACAGCGCCCGCGCGATCGAGGACGCCCTCGTCCGGGTCGTCGACGCGGTCTCCGGTCAGGACGCGCCGTCCCTGCACGGCACCGTCCGGGTGAGCGCCCCGGACGGCTTCGGCACCGTCTTCGCCACCCCGGCACTGGCCCGGGTACGCCGGCGCCACCCCCGACTGCGCGTCGAACTCATCACGGCCACGCGGCAGTTGAATCTGCGCCCGGCCGGCTTCGACCTCGCCCTGGCGATCGGCCGGCCACCGCGCAGCCGCCTGGTGACCGAGCACCTGACCGACTACGCGCTGGGCCTGTACGCCGCCGACGAGTACCTCGCGCGGTGCGGCCCGCCCGGCTCGGTCACCGAGCTGCGGGAGCATCCGCTGATCTTCTACATCGACTCGATGCTCCAGGTCGGCGACCTCGACATCGAACGCCATCTGCCGGGCGTCACACCCGCGTTCTCCTCCACCAACGTCTTCGCCCAGGTCGAAGCCACCCGACTCGGCGCCGGGATCGGCGTGTTGCCGGCCTTCCTCGCCGAAAGGGCCCTGCTGCGAAGGCTGTTGCCGGACGAGGTCGACATCCGGCTGCCGATCACGCTGGCCGTACGGCGCGAGGCGGTGACCCACCCCGCCGTCCGGGTCGTCCGCGACGCCCTCCACCACGAGGTCGCCCACCGCACCGCCGAACTCCTCCCCGCCGACTCGACCCGGGAGCCGGGCCCACCGCCTTCGAGCAGTATCTGATGTCCCGTCAGGCCGGGATGGCCTCGACCACGGACAGGACGGTGGGGGTGGGGAGGACGCGGGAGAGGCGGAGGCCGGCGCGCTCGAAGAGGGCGGCGAAGTCCGCCTCGGTGCGTTCGCGGCCGGTGAGGGAGGCCATCATCATCAGGTCCAGGGTCTTGGACTGGTGCGGGGCGTTGCCCCGGGGGACCACCGCGTCCAGGACCAGGACGCGGCCGCCCGGGTGGAGCGAGCGGCGGCAGCTGGTCAGCAGGGTCACGCAGGTCTCGTCGTCCCAGTCGTGCGTGATGCGCTTGAGCAGGTGGATGTCGCCGGGCGGTGCGGACGCGAAGAAGTCGCCCTCCGCGAGCGTCCAGCGGCCCGCGATCTCCTTGTCGGTGTCGAGGCGGTGACCGGCCAGGACGTGGGCGCGGTCGTAGAGGACGCCCGCCACGCCCGGGTTGCGGCGCAGCACCTCCAGCAGCAGGCCGCCGTGGCCGCCGCCGACGTCCACGACCGTGCCGGTCTCCGGGAAGTCGTAGGCCGCCGCGATGACCGCGTTCTCGGCGTCGGACATCGCCGCCATGCCGCCGTGGAAGACGGCGGCGGTCCGCGCGTCCTGGGCGAACCAGTCGAAGAACGGCATGCCGAAGATGCCCTCGAACGACGCCGTGCCCTCGGCCAGGCAGCTCGTCAGCTCGCCGGCCGGCTGCCACATGGTGCGGTCGGTGAGCATCTGGACGGCCGTCCGGGCCGAGCAGGGGACGTCGCTGCGCAGCGCCTGCCCGGCGTCGGTCAGCGTGAACCGGCCCGCGTCGTCCTCCGCCACCACGCCCCGGGTGGCGAGCAGGCGCAGCACCCGGTACAGGCTGCGGGCGTCCAGGCCGGTCGTGCTGGCGAGTTCGGCGGGCGTACGGGGGCCGTCCGCGAGGTGGTCCGCCACGCCGACGTCGGCGGCGGCGCGGAGGGCGGCGGGGAAGAGGAAGCCGAGGGCCTCGTCGATGAGGAAGGCCGAGGAACGGCGGTAGCGGGCCTCGGGATCGGCCGCGCCGCCGGGCTCGGCGGCGGTGTCACCCGCCGCCGTCCGCTCGTCGAAGTGCTTGGCCTCGTCCTGGCGCATGCCGTCCTACTCGCATCCGTGCCCCCGCCCGGGAAGGCTGCCCACGGGCGACGGGACCGAAGCGCACCACCCACCGGTCGGGTGCGGACGTTCGCCGGGGAACGACCCGCCTGGCCGTAGGGTCGTCGTGACACGTGACGGGAAATCCTCGAAGGAGTGGCCCGATGACGACCGGCCGGCGCATCCTCAAGGTCAACGGCGCGGAGCTGAGCGCCGACCTCCTCGGCGATCCCGCCGATCCCGCCGTCCTGCTGATCCACGGCGCGGGCCACTGCGCGCTCAACTGGAGCGACGGCTTCGTCCGGCGGCTGGCCGACGGGGGCAGGTTCGTCGTCCGGTACGACAGCCGCGACGCGGGGGGATCGACGACCTACCCGGTGGGCGCCCCGCCGTACGGGCTGCCGGACCTGGCCGACGATGCCGCCGCCCTGATCGGCGCCCTCGGCCTGGGCGCGGCCCACGTCGTCGGCATGTCGCAGGGCGCCGCGGTCGGCCAGCTGCTGGCCCTCGACCACCCGGACCGGGTGGCCACGCTCACCTGCGCGTCGTCCACACCCGGCATCCCCGGACGGGAGCAGGCGGACCTCCCGCCGATGTCGGACCGGCTCGCGGCCTTCTTCGCCCAGTCCGAGGCCCAGTCCGAGGCCGGGCCCGGGGCCGGGTCCGAGACCGGAGTGGAGGACGGTGACGGCGAGGCCGGAGCGGACGGCGGGGGCGGGGTCGACTGGTCCGACCGGGACGCCGTCATCGCCTCGATCGTCGAGGGCGAGCGCCCCTTCGCCGCCGTCTCGCGGCCGTTCGACGAGGACGCCGTGCGCCGGCTGGCCGCCCGGGTCGTGGACCACGCCGCCGACATCGCCGCCCAGTCGACCAACCCCTACCTCCTCGATGCCGGCCGCCCCTGGCGCCACCGGCTCGGCGGGATCACCGCGCCCACCCTGGTGCTCCACGGCGACGAGGACCCGCTGTTCCCGGTCGAGCACGGGCGCGCCCTGGCGGCGGAGATTCCCGGCGCGCGCTTCATCGCCCTCGAACGCACCGGGCACGAGGTCTTTCCCGAGGGGACGTGGGACGTCGTCGTCCCGGCGCTCCTCGCCCACACCCGACGGCCGGGCGGCGCCGCCGCCCCGGGCCGGCCGTAGCGGGGAACACGGAGAGACCCCCGCGTCGCCGCGCCGGGGCGCCGCGACGCGGGGGTCCCCCGGGTGGACCGGTCAGCAGTGGACGCTGCGCTCGCACTCCTCGTAGCGGCGGATCTGCGCCTCGATGGCGGCCGCGCGGGCGTCCGTGACGTTGGCCTCCTGGAAGTGGCCCTGGCTGCGCAGGCGCTGGGCCTGCTGGCGCAGCTTGGCGGCCTGGACCTGCAGCTCACCGATGTTGACCGAGACGGAGGCGCGGGCCTGGGCGGGCGCGGCCTGGGCGGGCGCGGCGGCGAGGAGCAGGCCACCGGCGAGAACGGCCGAGACGGTCAGTGCGGACATGCGACGGAGCACGGTTTCCCCCTGGTTGTTCGATGGTTCATGTGCTGTTCGGTCATCCGTCGAACTGATGACTGCTCAGTAGCGTAAGTGATCATGCCCGATGACCGGGCACCGGACGCCGCATTGCGGACGTTCGGCGGGTCGGCGACCCTGCCGATCGGCGGGGGTGGGTCGGGGCGGTGGGGTGATCCATCGACGGCTACTGGCGAGTAATGTGGCTGATCATCACCTCCTCTGATGGGTCATCAGCTCGCTAGGCTCGACGGCCGGGCGGAGTCGCGAGGTCCGTGCGGTCCGTGTTGTCCGCGTGGTCCGAGTGGCCTCCGTAATCCGAGCGATCCGAGTCGCTCCGAGCGATCTGAGCGATCCGAGTCGCTCCGAGCGGGCTCCGAGGATTCGCGTGATTCCAGTGGTTCGAAGGCAGAGGAAGAAGTGATGGAACGATCCCACCCCCGTCCCCGCCGCCGGGCGGCCAGTGCCGTCCTGGTGGCGGCGCTCACGCTCGGTGGGGCCGCCGTCGCCCGGCCCGCCTCCGCGGCGGCGCCGGCGGCGACCCCCGCGAGCGGCCCCGCCGCCGGCCTCGCCGCCGGCGCCGTCGGGTCGTTCCGGCTGGCCGACATCCCGGCGAACGACGGCGTGGTGCTCAAGGCGGACGTGTTCACCCCGGCCCCCGGCAGTCCGGGGGCCGACCCGCGGGGGCGGTACCCGCTGGTGGTGCAGCCGGCCAGCTGGGGGCAGAACGACCTGGAGTACGTCGCCCAGGGCCACGCGCTCGCCGCCGCGGGCTACGTGGTCGTCACCTACACGGTGCGCGGCTTCTGGGGCTCCGGCGGCGAGGTCGACGTCGCCGGGCCGAAGGACGTCGCCGACATCTCCACGGTGATCGACTGGGCGCTGGCGCGGACCCCGGCGGACCCGGAGCGGATCGGCATGGTGGGGCTCTCGCTGGGCGGCGGCCTCACCCTGCTCGGCGCCGCCTTCGACCCCCGGATCAAGGCCGTCGCCTCGCTGAGCGGCTGGGCCGACCTGACCGACTCGCTGTACAGCGGGCAGACCCGGCACGTCCAGGCGGCCGCGGTGCTCGCCGGGATCCAGGCGCCGACCGGCCGCCGGAGCCCCGAGTTCAGCCGGGTGCTGGACGACCTCTTCGCCGACCGCGACCTGCCCGAGGTCGTCCGGTGGGCGGACACCCGCTCACCGGCCCGCTACCTGGACCGGATCAACGCCAACGGCACCGCCGTCCTGCTGGCGAACGCCTGGGGCGACAGCTTCTTCAACCCCGGCCAGGTGACGGCCTTCTACCAGCGCCTCACCGGGCCCAAGCGCCTCGAACTGCGCCCGGGCGACCATGCCAGCCAGGAGTTCACCGGCCTGCTCGGCTTCTCCAACGCCGCCTGGAGCAGCGCCCGTTCCTGGCTCGACCAGTACCTCAAGGGTGCCCCCGGCGACTCGCGGCCCCCGGTCGACCTGGCGGTCCGCCCCACCGGCGCGCACGAGGCCCACCCCGACTGGCAGGCCGTCAGCTCCCGTACCGAGACGCTGGCGCTGGGTGCCGAGGACCTCGGCGGACCGGCCGCCGGGGACTGGCGGTCGACGCTGCGCGGCAACGCCGTCTCCGGGGCGAGCGGCGGCGTCGCCCTGCTGTCCGGGCTGGCGGACCAGGTGCTCCACCGGGCGCCGACCGCGGTCGTCCCGCTGCTGGACCGCTCCGCCGCCGTCGTCCGGCAGTCGCCGCCCCGGCCGCGGGGCCTGGCGGTGCGCGGCGCGGCCCGGGTGCACACCACGGTGACCGCCTCCGCCCCGCAGGGCACGGCCGTCGCCTACCTCTACGACGTGGACGCGCTGGGCGTGGGCCGGCTGATCTCGCACGGCCCGCAGAGCTGGTCCGACCGGACGCCGGGGCAGCCGTTCCCGCTGGACGTCACGCTCTTCGCCACCGCCTACGACCTGCCCGCCGGTCACCGGCTCGCGCTGGTGCTCGGCACCCGGGACGCCCTCTACGGCGGTCGCACGCCGTCCGGCTCCACCGTGACCTTCGGCTCCACGCCGGCCGACCCGGCCGTGCTGGACCTGCCGGTGCGTTGAGCCGGCGGCCGTTCGGCGGCTACGGCCCGAGGTCCTCCAGGACGGCCTGCGCCGCGTTGTGGCCGGGGATGCCGCTGACGCCGCCGCCGCGGACCGCCCCCGCGCCGCACAGCAGCACGTTCGGGTGCGCCGTCGCCACGCCCCAGCGGGCGGCGGCGCCGTCCGGCTCCCCGGTCGCGTAGGGGAACGCGAGGTCCCGGTGGAAGATGTGACCGCCCGGCAGGCCGATCTCCCGCTCCAGGTCCAGCGGGGTCCTGACCTCCACGCACGGCCGCCCGGCGGCGTCGGTGGCCAGGCAGTCGGCGAGCGGCTCGGCCAGCACCTCGTCGAGCCGGGCCAGGCTCGCCGCGAGCGCGAGCTCCTTGGCCGCCGGGTCGGTGAACAGCCGCGCGGGCATGTGCAGTCCGAACAGGGTGAGCGTCTGGAGCCCCTGCCGGAGCGCCTCGGGCCCGAGGATCGACGGGTCGGTGAGGGTGTGGCAGTAGATCTCCGACGGCGGCACCGAGGGCATCCGGCCGGCCGACGCCTCGGCGTGGGCCGTCTCCAACTGCCGGTACCCCTCGGCGATGTGGAAGGTCCCCGCGAAGGCGTCGCGGGGATCCGCAGCCGGGTCCCGGAGCCGTGGCAGCCGGCGCAGCACCATGTTGACCTTCAGCTGGGCGCCCTCCGGGGCGGGCCCGGGGTCCTCGCCCAGCAGCCGGGCCAGGACGGCCGGGGCGGCGTTCGCCAGGACCCGGCGGCCCACCGCGGTGGCCTCGCCGCCCCGGTGGCGGTAGGACACCTCGGCCTCTCCGGTGCCGTCGGTGGCGACGGCGGTGACCTCGCAGCCGGTCCGGATCTCCGCGCCGGCCGCCAGCGCCGCCTCGGCCAGCGCGCCCGTCACCGCGCCCATCCCGCCGACCGGGACGTCCCAGTCGCCCGTCCCGTTGCCGATCACGTGGTACAGGAAGCAGCGGTTCTGCAGCAGCGAGGGGTCGTGGGCGTGGGTGAAGGTGCCGATCAGCGCGTCCGTCAGCACCACGCCGCGGACCAGGTCGTCGGTGAAGGTCCGCTCGATCGTCTCGCCCAGCGGGCGTTCGAAGAACGACTCCCACACGGCGTCGTCCGCGACCAGCCGGCGCAGCCCGGCCCGGGCGGGCAGCGGCTCGGTGAGCGTCGGGAACACCCGCTCGGCGAGCTTCCCGGTCGCCGCGTAGAAGCTCTGCCAGGCCTCCCACTCGCGCGGGTCACCGGTCAGCGCCCGGAAGGACGCCGCGGTCCGGGCGGGGTCGGCGGCGTCCACCAGCAGACCGGTCGGCCGGCCGTCCCGGACGGTGGGCGTGTAGGAGGAGATCCGGCGCCGCCGCAGGTCCAGCCGGAGCCCGAGGTCCCGGACGACCCGGCGCGGCAGCAGGCTCACCAGGTACGAGTAGCGCGACAGCCGGGCGTCCACGCCCGCGAACGCCCGGGCCGACACCGCCGCCCCGCCCACCTGCGGCAGCCGTTCGAGCACCAGCACCCGGAGGCCGGCCCGGGCCAGGTAGGCCGCCGCCACCAGGGCGTTGTGGCCGCCGCCGACGATCACGACGTCGTGCCGGGAGAGCGGGTCCGCGTTCACGCGGTCACGCTACGCCTCGGCGGGCGGGTGGGGAACAGGCCGCGCGCCAGGTGGCCGGTATCCGCCGCGGGCGGTGGCCCGCCCTACCCCATCGGGGCCCTCGGGGTGTGCCGGACGGCGCTGTTCGCCCCCGGGACCGGCGGCGCCGGGCGGGCGCGCCGCCGGCGCAGCCAGATGTACAGCAGCAGGCACGGCAGCAGGAGGCCGCCGACGTTGAGGGCGACGAACGCGCTGAGGCTGCCGATGTGGTCGACCAGCCAGCCGAAGTTCTGGCCGAAGAAGCCGACCACGAAGGACAGCGGGAGGAAGACGGTCGCGACGATGGTGAGCCGCTCCATGGTGGCGGTCTGCCGGAGATTGATCCGGTTCTGCTCGACGGAGATCACCGCGATGTTCGCCTCCAGGACGGTGGCCAGCAGGTCGCGCTGGGCGGCGACCTCCTCGTTGACCAGCAGCAGGTGGTCGTGCACGTCCCGGAAGTACGGCAGCAGTTCGGGCGCCGACCGGCCGGGCTGGAGCCGCCGGGCGAGCACGGCGAGCAGGGGGTGGACGACCCGGTAGAAGTCGGTGGCCTCGCGGCGCAGGAAGTAGATCCGTTCGGTCGGGGCGACCGTGCCGGAGAACACCGTGGCCTCGATCTCCTCGATGTCGCGTTCGAGTTCGGTGACGACGGGCGCGTAGCTGTCGACCACCTGGTCGAGGATCGCCCACAGGGTAGAGGTGCTGCCGGTCCGCAGCAGTTCGGGGCTGCGTTCGAGCCGGTTGCGGGCGCCGGCCAGCTCGCTGGCGATGCCCTGGCGGACGGTGATCACGAAGTGCTCGGCGAGGAAGACGCTGATCTCGCCGGAGTCGACCTCCTCGCGGTCGTCGTCGTAGCGCGCGGTGCGCAGGATGATCAGCTCGGTGCCGTCCTCGTACCGCTCGGCCTTCGGCCGCAGGTGGTGGGCCTGGGCGTCCTCGACCGCGAGTTCGTGCAGTCCGAAGCCCTCGCGCACGGTGGCCAGCTCCTCGGGGGCCGGTTCGAACAGGCCCAGCCAGACGAAGCCGCCCTGCGCGCAGCGCGCGGCCGCCTCCTCCAGCGGCATGGGGCCCTCGTGCTGGCGGCGTCCGTCGCGGTAGTGCGCGCAGTCGACGATCATGGCCTTCCTCCTCGTGCCCGGCCGACCGCGCCGAGCGCCGCCGCACCGAGTGCCGCCGTACCGGCGGGCGCGGCCGCCGCGGTCGCCCCCGCACTCGATGCTCCTCCGATTCGGCCGGACGTGCCGCACCGGCGGGCCCGGGTACCCCGGTACCCGCCGCTCGCCGGGGGCTCGGCCGCTCAGCCGGTCGCCGGGAGCGGGTCGCCGAGGTAGCGGCGGCCGGCTATCTGCTCGAAGATCAGGTTGGTCCGGGTCTGCGCCACCGCCGGGTGGGTGGTGAGGTGGTCCACCACGAAGTCGCGCAGGCCCTCGGGCCCGGCGACGCCGACGTGCAGCAGGTAGTCGTCGGACCCCGCCATGTGGAACACCGCCAGGACGCCGGGCAGGTCGGGGGCGGTGCCGCGGAAGCTCTCGTTCTGCTCCCGGGTGTGGGCGCGCAGCCGGACGGAGATCATCGCCTGCAGCGGCAGGCCGATCGCGGCGGGGTCGACGTCGGCCCGGAAGCCCCGGATGATCCCGCGCTCCTGGAGGGCGCGGACCCGGGCCAGACAGGTGGAGGGGGCGATGCCCACCGCCTCGGCGAGCGCGTTGTTGGGCAGCCGGGCGTGGTCGGAGAGGACGCGCAGGATCGCCCGGTCCACGTCGTCGACGGGCGCTCTGCGGGTCGGTGGAATGTTCGGCATGCCGGGCAGGATTCCAGCCGTTTCCGCCGATCCGCAAGCTCTCGGGCCGTGCCACCGAATCTTGTGCGGAGGAACTTCCCCCGGGCGCCGGGAAGTTCCATCCTGACCGCGAGCGTCGAACGCCCCTGCGGTGTTCCCCGCCGGTGGACGGCCCGCGGCGACCCCGTGCGGCCCCCACCGCGACCCCCACGTCGCCCCCCACACCAACACCCTGGAGTGCCGCGCCCATGAGCCCGACCGCCACCTTCGCCGCCGCGACCGCCGTCGACCCGGGGGCGGAGCTGGACGGCCGCGACTTCGTGCTCCCCACCGGCGGGCTGGACGACGACCGGCGCCTGCGCGCCCTGGACACCGTGGACGAGTACCTGACCCGCAAGCGCCGGCACCTGGTGGGCTACCAGGCCACCCAGGACATGCAGGGCTGCGCACTGGACCTGGCCCGGTTCATGCCGAACAACATCAACAACCTCGGGGACCCGTTCCAGAGCGGCGGCTACAAGCCGAACACCAAGGTGGTCGAGCGCGCGGTGCTCGACTACTACGCGGCCCTGTGGAACGCCGAGCGGCCGCACGACCCCGCCGACCCCGAGTCCTACTGGGGCTACATGCTCTCGATGGGCTCGACCGAGGGCAACATGTACGCGCTCTGGAACGCCCGGGACTACCTGAGCGGCAAGGCGCTGATCCAGCCGCCGACGGCCCCGTTCGACGCCCTGCGGTACGTGCAGGCCGCGCCCGACCGGGACAACCCGAACGCGCACCGGCCGGTGGCCTTCTACTCCGAGGACACCCACTACTCCTTCGCCAAGGCGGTGCGGGTGCTGGGTGTCGAGACCTTCCACGCCGTGGGCCTGGAGAAGTACGCGGACCGGTGCCCGCTGGTCGACCCCGCCACGGGGCGCCGCGAGTGGCCCACTGAGGTGCCCTCCCGCCCCGGCCCCTCGGGCCTCTCCTGGGACGGCCCGGGCGAGATCGACGTCGACGCCCTCGCGGTGCTGGTCGAGTTCTTCGCCGCGAACGGGCACCCGGTCTTCGTGAACCTCAACCTCGGCAGCACCTTCAAGGGCGCCCACGACGACGTCCGGCAGGTCTGCGAGCGGCTGCTGCCGATCTTCGAGCGGTACGGCCTGGTCGAGCGCCAGGTGGTCTACGGCACGGACCCGCGGACCGGGGAGCCGCTGGTCGACCTGCGCCGGGGCTTCTGGATCCACGTGGACGGCGCGCTCGGCGCCGGCTACGCGCCGTTCCTGCGGCTGGCCAACGAGGACCCGGCGTACGGCTGGACCCCCGACGTCGAGCTGCCCGAGTACGACTTCGGCCTGAGGCTGCCCACCCGGGAGCACGGCGAGCTGGACATGGTCTCCTCGATCGCGATGAGCGGCCACAAGTGGCCCGGCGCGCCCTGGCCCTGCGGCATCTACATGACGAAGGTCAAGTACCAGATCTCGCCGCCGTCCCAGCCGGAGTACATCGGCGCGCCGGACACCACCTTCGCGGGCTCCCGCAACGGCTTCTCCCCGCTGGTCATCTGGGACCACCTGTCCCGGCACTCCTACCAGGACCAGGTGGACCGGATACGCCGGGCCCAGGAGCTGGCCGGGTACCTGGAGCGGCGGCTGCGGGGGATCGAGCGGGAGACGGGCGCCGAACTCTGGCCGGCCCGCACCCCGGGCGCGGTCACCGTGCGGTTCCGCAAGCCGAGCCCCGAGCTGGTGGCGAAGTGGTCGCTGTCCTCCCAGGACGTGCTGATGGTCCCGGGCGACGAGACCACCCGCCGCAGCTACGTGCACGTCTTCGTGATGCCCTCGGTCGACCGGGCGAAGCTGGACGCCCTGCTGGCCGACCTCGCCCGGGACCCGGTCGTCCTCGGGTCGGCCGGGTGACGCGGTCGACCGGGTGACCAGCGGATCGAGTGAGGCGGATCGAGTGAGGGTGGCGGCGCCGGCCCGGTGGGAGGGCCCACCGCTACGCCGGTGTCCGGGATCGCACCGGATCATAGCCCCGACTGTAGTTTCAGTCAGGTTCGGGTCGGGAGGCATCCGCCGGGCGGACCTCCCGGTAGGATGATCCCTCGTGGCTGACCGTCGAACCTTGATCATGGAAGCGGCCGCGCGGGTCATCGCCCGGCGCGGTGTCCGCGGGCTGCGGGTGGAGGAGCTGGCGTCCGAAGCCGGCGTGTCCACCGCGCTGATCTACTACCACTTCAAGGACCGCGCGGGGATCCTCCGGGCGACGTTGGAGTTCATCAACGACCGGGCCGGTCGCTACACGACCGAGCGCGCCCCGGACGCCCCGCCGCTGGACGCCCGGGGCGAGCTGGAGCAGACCCTGCTGCTGGAACTCCAGGACACCCCCGAGGTGCGGGAGAACAGCACGGCCTGGGGCGAGCTGCGGGCGAGCGCGGTGTTCGACCCGGACCTGCGCGAGGACCTGGCCCGCGCGACGCTGGTGTGGGTGCAGGAGGTCGCCGACCTGCTGGGCAAGGTGCGGCCGATGAACGGGGCCGCCGCGCTGGCGAGTTCCGCCGAGCGGCTGACCGCGCTCATGGAGGGGCTCAGCGTCCGGTGGCTCAGCGGCAGCCTGCCGGGGGAGCACGCGCGCGAGCTGATGAGCGGCGCGATCGACATCGAGCTGGAGCGGCTGCGCCGCTAGACGCCGAGGTCCGGACCGGCCCGGTTCGGACCTGTTCGCGCCCGTTCGCGCCCGTTCGCGCCCGGGGGAGCGGTCCCGACTCGGCGGGGCACACCCAGGTCCGTGTTCTTGACTGAATTTTCAGTCAGTGCGAGAGTGGGGCCGTGGCGCCGGGTACGACGGCCCGACCGCCCACGGCAAGGCCACCGGTCACCCGGTGGGCAATACCTGATTCTGGAGATCCGCATGAGCGACAACCAGGGCGACGGCCGTTCCCTGTTCGGCCGACTCTTCGGAGCGGAGCCCCCGCGCGGTCCGGTCCCGGAGGCAGGGCGGACCGACCACGCCGAGGCGGGGCTCCCGCAGTGGTGGGTGGACCGCGACGACGTCCCGCACGCCCGCACCTGGATGTCGTGGCCGTCCCGCAAGTCCGTCTGGGGCCGGCAGCTGGCGGGCGTCCAGCAGGACATCGCGCTGATCGCGCGGACGATCGCCCGCTTCGAGCCGGTGGTCATGTGCGCCCCGGACGGCTACAGCGTCCAGGAGGCCCGGTCCGCCTGCGGCCCCGCCGTCACGGTGACCGACGCCGTCCCCACCGACGACCTCTGGATGCGGGACACCGCCCCGGTGTTCCGCCGCGACGGTCGCGGGCGGCTCGACGCCGTCGGCCTCAACTTCAACGGCTGGGGGAACAAGCAGACCCACCGGGACGACGCCGAGGTCGCCCGCGGCATCGCCGAGATGCTCCGACTCCCCTTCTCCTACGCGGAGTTCGTCGGTGAGGGCGGGTCGGTCGAGACGGACGGCGACGGCACCCTGCTGGCCACCGAGAGCAGCCTGGTCAACAAGAACCGCAACCGGGGCATGAGCCGGGACGAGATCGAGGAGGCCGTGCTGGAGGTGTACGGCGCGGACCGGATGATCTGGGTCCCCGGGATCAAGGGCAAGGACATCACCGACGACCACATCGACGTCACCTCCCGGTTCGTCCGGCCCGGCGTCGTCCTGGTGCAGCTGCCCCCGGCGGACCGCAGTGACGTCTGGGCCCGGGACGCCCGCGAGCAGTTCGACATCCTCTCCCGGGCCACCGACGCCCGGGGCCGCCGGCTCCAGGTGATCCGGGTCGACGGCCCCGACACCGTCCGCTCGCGCGACCCGAAGTTCGTCGACTCCTACCTCAACTTCCACGTCGTCAACGGCGCGGTGATCGCCGCCCAGTTCGGGGACTCCCGGGCCGACGCCGCGGCGAAGGCGAAGCTCCAGTCGCTCTTCCCCGGCCGGGTCGTGGAGCAGCTGAACATCGACTACATCGGCCTCGGCGGGGGCGGCATCCACTGCGTCACCCAGCCGCAGCCGGTCCCGTAGCGGCGGCCCGGCCCGGCGGGGGCGCGCCGGGCCGGGGTCTGCCGGCCGGTCGGAGCCCCCGACCGCCGCCGACCTGCCCGACCTCGCTCTGCTGCTGGTCCCGCCGCGGGCCCGCACCGGGTGGCGGGTGTGCCGGCCCGGGGGCCGCGATGCGCGTGGTCGAACGCCGGCCTCGGGGCTCGGCGCGGCGGCCTCCGGGCTGCTGGGGCGGCTCGCGCGGTAGCGGCCCGTTCGCTTCGGTGTCCGGGTGTGCCACGACGCCGCTGGACCGGACCGGGTGGTCGGGTGCGGCGGCGTTGTCGTGCCCGGGGTGGGCGGGTGTGGCGGGTGGTGCTGGGGGTGTTACTTGGTGAGGCCGGCCTTGACGGAGCAGACGGGCCAGGCGCCGGGGCCCTGGGCGGCGAGGACCT
>NZ_JBHWUI010000132.1:0-23818 GCF_042737525.1 Kitasatospora sp. NPDC059973
GGATCCGGGATCCCGCCGGGCCGCCGAAGGAGCGCCGGTCAGTCGCCGCAGCAGCCGCCCGCCGCGGGGGCGGCCACCGGCGCCGGGGCGCCGATGGTGGGCAGGCCGAGCATCACGCCGGCCGGCTTGGCCGCCGGGGCCGCCTGGCGCTTCTCCCAGGCGTCGCCGGCCCGGGTGCGGCGCACCCCGAGGGTCGGGCCCTCGGCCAGCAGGTGGTGCGGGGCGGCGTAGGTGATCTCGACGGTCACCGTGTCGCCCGGGCGCACCGGCTCGGCGGGCCGGGTGAAGTGCACCAGCCGGTTGTCGGGCGCGCGGCCGGAGAGCCGGTCGGTCCGGTCGTCCTTCTTGCCCTCGCCCTCGGCGACCAGGATCTCCAGGGTGCGTCCGACCTGCTTCTTGTTCTCCTCCCAGGAGATCTCCTCCTGGAGCGCGATCAGCCGGTCGTAGCGGGCCTGCACGACGGCCTTCGGCACCTGGTTCTCCATCTCGGCGGCCGGGGTGCCGGGGCGCTTGGAGTACTGGAAGGTGAAGGCGTTGGTGAAGCGGGCCTCGCGCACGGTGTGCATGGTCTGCTCGAAGTCCTCCTCGGTCTCGCCGGGGAAGCCCACGATGATGTCGGTGGAGATGGCCGCGTCCGGCATCGCCTCGCGCACCTTCCGGATGATGCCGAGGAAGCGCTCCTGCCGGTACGAGCGGCGCATCGCCTTGAGCACGGTGTCCGAGCCGGACTGCAGCGGCATGTGCAGCTGGTGCATCACGTTCGGGGTCTCGGCCATCGCGGCGATCACGTCGTCGGTGAAGTCCCGCGGGTGCGGCGAGGTGAAGCGGATCCGCTCCAGGCCCTCGATCTGCCCGGCGGCGCGCAGCAGCTTGGAGAACGCCTCGCGGTCGCCCAGGTCGGAGCCGTAGGCGTTGACGTTCTGGCCCAGCAGGGTGACCTCGATGACGCCCTCGCCGACCAGCGCCTCGATCTCGGCGAGGACGTCGCCCGGGCGGCGGTCCTCCTCCTTGCCGCGCAGCGCGGGGACGATGCAGAAGGTGCAGGTGTTGTTGCAGCCGACCGAGATGGCCACCCACGCGGCGTACGCGGACTCGCGGCGGGTGGGCAGCGTGGACGGGAAGGTCTCCAGCGACTCCAGGATCTCGACCTGGGCCTTGCGCTCGACCGCGGCCCGCTCCAGCAGCGCGGGCAGGTGCCCGATGTTGTGGGTGCCGAACACCACGTCGACCCAGGGGGCCTTGCGGACGATGGTGTCGCGGTCCTTCTGGGCCAGGCAGCCGCCGACGGCGATCTGCATGCCCCGGTGGCGGCTCTTCACCGGCGCCAGCTGCCCGAGGTTGCCGTACAGCTTGTTGTCGGCGTTCTCGCGCACCGCGCAGGTGTTGAACACGACCAGGTCCGGGTCGCCGTCCTGCCCCGCCTTCACGTACCCGGCGTCCTCCAGCAGCCCGGACAGCCGCTCGGAGTCGTGGACGTTCATCTGGCAGCCGTACGTGACGACCTTGTAGCTCTTCAATCCGCTCTCACCGCTCACCCAACCAGGGTACGGGCACCCGCGAAGGGCTTTTCCCCGCCCGCCCGGGCGCCGCCCGCCCGCTCTCCGGGCGCCGGCCGCCACCCGCCCCGGCCTGCGCCCCTCCCGTTCGCCGCCCGCGCCTGGCACTATCCCTGCATGGCCCCCTCCCCCGATCCCCGCCCCGGCGGCGCCCTCCGCGCCGCCGCCCGCAGCCCGCTGTGGCGGACGCTGCTGGTCCTGGTGCTGGTGGCGGCCGGGTTCGGCGGCTGGTGGCTCTCGGCGGGCCGCACGCCCGACTACCCCCGCGGCGAGACCGGTTTCGCCACCGGGGTCCAGCGCGGCGTCTACGACCGGTACGGGCAGCTGCTGCAGACCCACGTCGCCAGGGCGATGCCGGGGGTGCGGCTGCGGCTGGACAACTCGCAGGGCTCGATCGACAACCTGGCCCGGGTCACCAGCGGCCAGGACGACTTCGCGATCGCGACCGCCGACGCCGTCGCCGAGTACTCCGGCCCCGGCAAGGACCGGCTGCGGGCCATCGCCCGGCTCTACGACGACTACCTCCAGCTGATCGTCCCCGCCGACTCGACGGTGCGCCGGACGGCCGACCTCAAGGGCAAGCGGGTCGGCGTCGGGCAGGCCCTGTCCGGGGTGAACCTGGTGACCAGACGGCTGCTCTCCTCGGCCGGCCTCGACCCGGACCACGACATCACGCCGGTCATGCTGGGCGTCGGCGACGCCGCCGACCAGCTGCGGGCCGGCAAGCTGGACGCCTTCTTCTGGTCCGGCGGGCTGCCGACCAGCGCGCTGACCGACCTGTCCGACCACATCGGGATCAGGCTCGTACCGCTCGGCGACCTCGCCGAGGCCGTGCACAAGGTCGAGGGCGGCGGCACCGACGCCTACCGGGCGGCCACCATGCCGAAGGGCACCTACCCCAACGCCGAGCCCAAGGACGCCGTCGCCACGGTGGCCGTGCCCAACCTGCTGATCACCCGCGAGGACGTGGACACCGACCTGGTGCAGGGGATGACCCGGGCGGTGATAGACAGCCGCGACCAGATCGGCGCCCAGGTCCACGCCGCCCAGCTGGTCGACCTGCGCACCGCCGTCTACACCGACCCGCTCCCGCTGCACGAGGGCGCGATGCGCTACTACCGCTCGGTGAAGCCGTGAGGTCCTGACACCGCGAGGCCCTGCCATCGCGAGGTGCGGACACCGCAAGGTCCGGACACCGCGAGGCCCGGACCCCCGGGGCCCCGAACCACCCCGGCCCCGGCCCCGGCCGTCAGAGCTTCTTGCCCGCCCGCGGCACCGCCAGCGTCACCGCGAGGCCGGTCGGCCGGACCGGGGCGAAGGTGAGCGAGCCGCCGGCGGCCAGCAGCAGGGTGCGGGCGATCGAGAGCCCGAGCCCCGAGCCGTCCACGTTCTGGTGACGCGCGCTGCGCCAGAACCGGTCGCCGGCCCGGGCCAGCTCCTCCTCGGCGAGCCCCGGCCCGGCGTCCGAGACGGTCACCGCGACCTCGTCGCGCCGCACCGCCACCAGCACCCGGACCCGGCTGCCGGCCGGGCCGAACTTGAGCGCGTTGTCGACCACGGCGTCCAGCGCGCTGCCGAAGCCGATCGGGTCGGCCATGCCGAGGGCGAGCGCCGGGCCCTCCCAGCCGAGCTCGATCCCGCGCTGCTGGGCCACCGGCCGCCAGGCGTCCGCCCGGGCCAGGGTGAGCGCGACCAGGTCGGTCGGCTCCGGCTCGGGGCGGGCGTGCTCGGCGGTGGCCAGGCCCAGCAGGTCGTCCAGCACCCGGGCCAGCCGGACGCCCTCCTCCCGGACCCTGCCGAGCTCCTCGTCGTGCCCCTCGGGCAGCTCCAGACCCAGCACCTCGACCCGCAGCAGCAGCGCCGCCAGCGGGTTGCGCAGCTGGTGCGAGGCGTCCGCGACGAAGGCCTTCTGCTGGTCCAGGGCGAGCACCACATGGTCGGCCATGTCGTTGAACGAGCGGGCCAGGCGCTGCAGTTCGGGCGGCCCGCCGCCGGGCGCCACCCGGGCGTTCATCCGGCCGGTGGCGATGTCGTGGGTGGCCCGGTCGAGGGTCCGGACGGGCCGCAGCACCCACTCGGTGAGCCGGACGGCCAGCAGCACCGCGACGATCATCGCGGCGGCCTCGCCGGCCCCGATCACCAGCCAGCGGTGCAGCACCCGGGTGCGCATCGGCCCGGTCGGGGACTCGCTGAGCACCACCGCGACCACGTCGCCGTCCCGGACCACCGGGGTGGCGATGGTCAGGGTCCGGTCGGGGGTCCACGGCCAGACCTGCGGCGGGTTGTGGCTGCGCCGCCCGTCCAGGGCCTCCTGGAAGGCCTGCTCGCCCCAGCCGCCGGCGGGTACCCGCCAGTCCTCGGGGGCGGTGGCGATCGGCAGGCCGTCGCGCTGGAAGATGCCGAGCCGCACGCCGTAGAGGTCGTGGTAGCGCGCCACCTCGGCGTCCAGCGCGTGCCGGCGGCTGAGGTCGCCGGGAGCGGGCTGGGACTCCCCCTTGAGGGCGGACTCCAGCCCGGAGACGCCCGAGGTGGGCAGGTCCTGGGCGAACCGGGCGGCGTCGTCGAGCCGGTCGACGACCACCCGGCTCTGCTCGGCGGCCGCGACCGCCGCGGCGAGCGGCAGCCCGAGGGCGGCCAGTACGCAGAGCATCAGGGCGAGCAGGATCCCGAGCAGGCGGGTACGCACGTGCGGTCAGTGCTCCGCGCGGGCCTGGGGGGCTTGCGCCGCGGCCGTCGCGGCGGACCCGGCGGCCGCGGCGGCGGCCGGGCTCTCGGGGATCAGCCGGTAGCCGACGCCGCGGACGGCCTCGACCAGCCCGGGCAGCGCGAGCTTGGTGCGCAGCGAGCCGATGTGCACCTCCAGGGTGCGGCCGTTGCCCTCCCAGCCGCTGCGCCAGACCTCGCTGAAGATCTGCTCGCGGCGGTAGACCACGCCGGGGCTCTGCGCGAGCAGCGCCAGCAGGTCGAACTCCTTGCGGGTGAGCGGGACGTCCCGGCCGTCCACGCTGACCCGGCGGCGCTCGCGGTCGATCAGGATGCCGCGGGACTCCAGCGGGCCGCCCTGCTGCGGTACGACGTCGGGGGCGGGCACCGCGGCGGCGGCGGGCGCCGCGCCGCGCCGGGCCACGGCGTGGATCCGGGCGAGCAGCTCGCCCATGTCGTAGGGCTTGGTGACGTAGTCGTCGGCACCGAGGTTGAGGCCGTGGATCCGGGAGCGGATGTCGGCGCGCGCGGTCACCATGATCACGGGCACGCCGCTGCCGGCCCGGATCCGGCTGCAGACCTCGAAGCCGTCCCGGTCGGGCAGGCCGAGGTCGAGCAGGACCACCCGGTACGGGTCGTTGCCGTCCGGCACCAGCGCGTCGAGCGCCTCGTGCCCGCTGCGGGCGTGCCTGACCTGGAAGCCGTGCCGGCCCAGGACCGCGACCAGCGCGGCGGCCACACGTTCGTCGTCCTCGACGAGCAGCAGTCGCATCGTTCCTCCTCCCCCCGACGTTCCCCGGGGTGTCACGTGATGTTCACGGGCCCCACCGGGCAGGTCCCGGTCCTGCGCAGTATGGGCCAGCGGAGCGCCGGACGCCAGGCTCGGCCACGCCCCGGGACCGCCGGGGACGGCGCGCGGCGGTGCGGGTGCCCGCTGTCACGGTGCCCCCTGTTTCCCGGCTGTGAACGGCTCTTGCCGGGCGTGTGGCCGGATCGTGATCCTCAAGTTCCGCTCAGATCGGCTGACGTGGCATCGTCATGGCTCCTATGGTCACCCCACCGGGGGCCGAGGCTCCGCCGGCCGAGGCCCCCGGTTCCTACCATCACTGCCGCCCAAGGGAGTTCGACTCCGGGGGCCGACACGAGGAGCAGGCGCGATGACCGAGAGCCTGATCAAGGACTCCAGCGCCGCCGCGACCGCTCCGCTGGTGGTGCTGAACGGGGTGAACAAGCACTTCGGTGCCCTTCACGTCCTCCAGGACATCGACCTGGAGATCGCCCAGGGCGAGGTGGTGGTGCTGATCGGCCCCTCCGGCTCGGGCAAGTCCACGCTCTGCCGGACGATCAACCGGCTGGAGACCGTCGACTCCGGCACGATCACCATCGACGGCCGGCCGCTGCCCGCCGAGGGCCGGGAGCTGGCCAAGCTGCGCGCCGAGGTCGGCATGGTGTTCCAGAGCTTCAACCTCTTCGCGCACAAGACCGTGCTGGAGAACGTGGTGCTCGGCCAGGTCAAGGTGCGCGGGATCGCCCGTGAGAAGGCGGTGCGGACCGCCCAGGAGCTGCTGGAGCGGGTGGGGGTCGGCGCGCAGGCGTCGAAGTTCCCGGCCCAGCTCTCCGGCGGCCAGCAGCAGCGCGTCGCGATCGCCCGGGCACTGGCGATGAACCCGAAGGTGATGCTCTTCGACGAGCCCACCTCGGCGCTCGACCCGGAGATGATCAACGAGGTGCTGGAGGTCATGCGCCAGCTGGCCGCCGACGGCATGACGATGGTCGTCGTCACCCACGAGATGGGCTTCGCCCGCTCCGCCGCCAACCGCGTGCTCTTCATGGCCGACGGCCGAATCGTCGAGCAGAACACCCCCGAGGCCTTCTTCACCGCGCCGCGCAGCGACCGCGCGAAGGACTTCCTCTCGAAGATCCTGCACCACTGAGCTTCCGGACGGACACCGGTCGGCGACGGCAAGGACGCCGGCGCCGGTCCCGCCCGCCCGGCCACCTTCCTGTCGCCAGAGCCCGGTTGAACCGTGGCCCAGCCCCGAGGAGAACCACCCTCATGAGGACTCGTCGCACCTTCGCCGTCGCGCTCTGTGCCATCGCGCTCACCGCCACCGCCGCCTGTGGCAAGGACGGCGCCCCCGGTGACGCCGCCGCCAGCGGCAGCACCGCCCCCAAGCTGCCCACCTACACCGTCAAGACCGACGCGAAGGTGGACTCCGCGATCTTCGCCGAGGCCAAGAAGCGCGGCCAGCTGATCATCGGCGCCAAGTCCGACCAGCCGTTCCTCGGATTCGAGGACCTGGCCAGCGGCGACCGCAGCGGCTTCGACATCGAGATCGCCAAGATGGTCGCCGCGGACCTCGGCTTCACCCCGCAGCAGATCAAGTGGCAGACCCTGGTCTCCTCGCAGCGCGAACCCGCGATCTCCAAGGGCCAGATCGACTTCTACGTCGGCACCTACAGCATCAACGACGAGCGCAAGAAGACGGTGTCCTTCGCCGGCCCGTACTTCATCGCCGGCCAGGACTTCCTGGTCAAGGCGGACAACACCTCGATCACCGGCCCGGAGTCGGTCAACGGCAAGAACATCTGCACCGCCACCGGCTCCACCTCGATCAAGAACATCCAGCAGTACTCGCCGAAGATCACCCAGTTCGACACCTACTCGGCCTGCGTCGAGAAGCTGCTGTCGGGCGAGGTCGACGCCGTCACCACGGACGACGCCATCCTCAAGGGCTACGCCTCCAAGTACGCGCCCAAGCTCAAGGTGGTCGGCAAGCCGTTCACCAAGGAGAACTACGGCGTGGGCCTGAACAAGGACGACGCCGCCCTGCGGGGCGCCATCAGCGACGCCCTGAAGGCGCACCAGGACAACGGCGACTGGAAGAAGGCGTACGACGCCACCCTCGGCCTCTCCGGCTCGGCCGCGCCCACCCCGCCGGCCCTTGAGCGGTACTGACCGCCCGCCGACCACCGTTCCTGACCACTCCTGAGAGGAGGGCCGCCGGATGGGTTTCCTGTTCGAGGACGGCAACTTCGCGCTGTTCCGCGACGGCTTCCTGCAGACGATCGAGCTGAGCGCGCTCAGCGCACTGCTCGCCCTGCTGCTGGGCACCCTGCTGGCGGCCTTCCGGGTCTCCCCCATACCCGCGCTGCGCGGCTTCGGCACGGCCTGGGTGACGCTCTTCCGCAACACCCCGCTGACGGTGCTGTTCTTCGCCGTCACGTTCGGGCTCCCGCCGCTCGGCGTGCACTTCAGCCACCTCACCTTCGCGGTGCTGGCGCTGGGCAGCTACACGGCCTCGTTCGTCTGCGAGGTGCTCCGCTCGGGCATCAACACCGTGCCGCTCGGCCAGGCCGAGGCCGCCCGCAGCCTCGGCATGACCTTCGGTCAGACCCTGACCAGCATCGTCCTGCCGCAGGCCGCCAGGACGGTGCTGGCACCGCTGAGCAGCGTCTTCATCGCCCTGCCGAGGAACTCGGCGATCGCCGGCGCCTTCAGCGTCAGCGAGCTGTACAGCGCGCAGCAGTCGTTCTCCGAGGACGGCTACTCGATCTTCGCGATCTTCTTCTGGGTGGCCTGCGCCTACCTGGTGATCAGCGCCGTCGTCGCCCTGCTGTTCCGCTTCCTGGAAGACCGACTGGCGGTGGCCCGATGAACGCCCTCTTCACCCGCTCCTCCACGGCCAGCGTCCTCTACGACGCCCCGGGCCCGCGGGCCCGCACGCGGTACCGGCTCTTCGGGGTGCTGTCGCTGCTCGCGATCGCCGGCCTGCTCTGGTACGCGATCGCCAGCCTGGCCTCCAACGGCCAGTTCGACGCCCAGCTCTGGGACGCCTTCCAGTACAACACCATCCAGCAGCGGATCGTCGACGGTCTGCTGGCCACCCTGGAGGCCTTCGGGCTGGCCGCGGTCGGCTCGCTGGCCCTGGGCGCGCTGCTGGCGGCCGGACAGCTCTCCGACCACAAGCCGGTCCGCTGGGCGGCGGTCTCCTTCGTCCAGTTCTTCCGGGCGATGCCGCTGCTCATCCTGATCGTCGCGCTCTACTACGCCTTCTTCGCCAAGGAGCCGATGTGGGCCCTGGTGATCGGGCTCACCCTCTACAACGGCTCCGTGCAGGCGGAGATCATCCGCAGCGGCGTCAACGCCGTGCCGCGCGGTCAGGGCGAGGCCGCGTTCGCGCTCGGCCTGCGCAAGACCCAGGTGATGACGACCATCCTGGTGCCGCAGGCGGTCCGCTCGATGCTGCCCACCATGATCGGCCAGCTGGTCGTCACCCTCAAGGACACCTCGCTCGGCTTCATCATCACCTACCACGAGCTGCTGTTCGTCGGTAAGGCGATCGCCAGTCAGCCGCTCAACGCCGCGGGCTTCCCCTACATCCCCGTGGTCCTGGTGATCGGGCCCATCTACATCGTGATGTGCCTGCTGCTCACCGCGCTCGCCCGGTGGATCGAGGCACGCGGCCGCCGCGGCGCGAACCGGCGCACATCAGCTGCTGCTTGACGGACACGCAGGCGAACTGTTGCATTGCTCTTCGTGACACCATCCGGGACCATCCTCGCGGCATATGACGCCCCCTCGTCGGCCTGCCCGGCCCCGGGGGTGCGCGGCTCCGCCCGCCCGGCCGGCCGCTGCGCAAAGGGCCCGGCATGGACCCGGTGATCGTGGTCGGGGCCGGACCGGTCGGTCTGGCCCTGGCCCTCGCCCTCGCCCGGCACGAGGTGCCGACCGTCGTCCTGGACGAGGGCTCCGGGCTCTGCCCCGAGGGCCCTCGCAGCGTCGTGCTCGGGGCCGACACCGCCGCCTTCCTGACCAGGATCGGCTACCCGCGGGCCGTCTCGGACGCCGCCCGGTGGGACGCCTTCGCCATCTGGCGCCGCCGCCAGGAGGTGCTGCGGATCGACCTGGCCGACCCCCCCGTCCTCCACCTGCCCCAGCACCGCCTCCAGCGCGGCCTGCGCGACGCCCTGACCGGCACCCCGCTGGTGCGGCTGGTGCCGTTGAGCCGCGTCACCGAACTCGCCCAGGACCGCGACGGCGTCAGCGTCCGCACCCGCAACCCGCAGGACGGCACCGAGACCTGGTGGCGCGGCAGCCACCTGGTCGGCTGCGACGGAGCCCGCTCCGCCGTCCGGAAGCTGCTGCGGATCCGCTTCCCCGGCCGGCCGGCCGTCGACCGCAACGCCGTCGCCACCGTCCGGGTCGACCTGCCCTTCACCGAGGCCCGGCTGCACCGCGAGCCCCCGTGGCGCGGCGACCGCGAGGCCTCCGCCCGACCGCTGCCGGACGGCGTCTGGCGCCTCGACTGGCGGCTGCCCCCCGGCCGGCCGGTCCCCAGCGAACCCGTCGACCCGCACGCCACCTGGCCCGGCGTCGTCACCGGCGACACCCTGCTCACCCGGGTCACCGCGACCCTGACCGGCTGGTGCGGCGAGCTGCCCCGGTACGAGCTGCTCGCCGCCGCCGACCACACCGCCCAGCAGCGCCTCGCCGCCCGGTTCCGCAGCGGCCGCTGCTTCCTCGCCGGCGACGCCGCCCACCTGCACGGCGCCCTCGGCATGCAGAACCTCGCCGACGGCCTGCGCGACGCCGACAACCTCGCCTGGCGCCTCGCCCTCGCCTGGCATCTGCACACCGGCGGCCCCCAGCCCGGCGGCTCGCTGCTCGACGGGTACGAGGCCGAGCGGCGCGGCGCGGTCGGCGCCCGGCTGCGCGCCGTCGATCAGGCCATGCCGCTGCTGCGCCCGCTGCGCGGCTGGCAGGCCACCCGGCGCTCGCTGCTCTCCGGCTCGTTCCGCAAGCACGCGCCGCTGCTCGCCGACGGCCAGCTCGGCACCGGCCGCTTCGGCGGCGCTCCCGCCTACCCGGCGGCGCCCAGCGGCGTGCCCGGGCGGGTCCCGGTGCAGCGCGGCCGGCGCGACGCGACCTCGCTCAGCGAACTGCTGCCCGCCACCTCGCCCGGCGTGCTCGTCCCGGACCTGCCGGTGCTCACCACCGACGGCACGCCGGACCAGCTGCACGCCCGGCTCGGTGCCTCCTTCCTGCTGCTGCTGGTCGCCCCCGGCACCGCCGTCTGGTCCGCCGAACACTGGCTCGGCGCCGGGCTGATGCCGCGGCTGGCCGAGGTCGCCGCGGCCCTGCCGGTGCCGGCCGAGGTGCTGGTCACCGAGGAGTACCCCGGAGCCGGACCGCACACCGTGCTGCTGATCCGGCCGGACGGCCATCTGGTCGGGGTCACCCAGGGCGCCGCGGCGGACGACCTCCTCGCGCTGGCCGAGCGCGCCCGGGGCGGGCCGCCGACCCTGGCCGGCGGTGCCGAGCCGGACCAGGAACCCGACCGTCCCGGCCGCGACACCGGCACCGAATCCGCCCGCGGTACCGGCTCCGGTCCCGGAGCGGGCGCCGGGACCGCCGCGCCCCGACAGGTCTCCGGCGCGACGCCGCGCCCGGCGGACTCGCCTAGCGGGCCACCTCGGTGACCCTGCTCTCCCGCACCACCGTGACCCGGATCTGGCCCGGGTAGGTCAGCTCCTCCGCCACCTGCTTGGCGACCTCGCGGGCGATCACCTGTGCCCCGAGGTCGTCCACCACCTCCGGCCGCACCATCACCCGCACCTCGCGACCGGCCTGCATCGCGTAGACCTTGGCCACCCCTTCGTGCGCCCGGGCGATCTCCTCCAGCCGCTCCAGCCGGCGCACGTAGACCTCCAGCGACTCCTTGCGCGCCCCCGGACGGCCGCCCGAGCAGGCGTCGGCGGCCTGGGTCAGCACCGCCTCGACCGTCCTCGGCTCCACCTCGCCGTGGTGCGCCGCGATCGCGTGCACCACGTCCGCCGACTCGCCGTACCGGCGGGCGAAGTCCGCCCCGATCGCCGCGTGACTGCCCTCGACCTCGTGCGTCAGCGCCTTGCCGATGTCGTGCAGCAGCGCCGAACGACGCACCGGTGCCGGGTCCACCCCGAGCTCGGCGGCCATCATCCCGGCCAGGTGCGCCGACTCCACCAGGTGCCCCAGCACGTTCTGCCCGTACGAGGCCCGGTAGCGCAGCGTTCCCAGGGTGCGCACCAGCTCCGGGTGCAGCCCGCCGACGCCGGCCGACAGCAGCGCGTCCTCACCGGCCCGGACGCAGCGCCGCTCGACCTCCTCGCGGCTGCGCTCGTGGACGTCCTCGATCCGCATCGGGTGGATCCGGCCGTCCTCGACCAGCTGCTCCAGGGTGAGCCGGGCGGTCTCCCGGCGGACCGGGTCGAAGCACGACAGCTGCACCGAGACCGGGGTGTCATCGATGATCAGATTGACGCCGGTGACCGCCTCGAAGGCGCGGATGTTGCGGCCCTCCCGGCCGATGATCCGCCCCTTCATCTCCTCGTTGGGCAACCGGAAGAGCGACACCGCCGTCTCGGCCGTCTGCTCGCTCGCCAGCCGCTGGATCGCCCCCGCGACGATCTCCCGGGCCCGCTGCTCGCCCTCCTCCTTGGCCGCCCGCTCGATCTCGCGGACGGCGACGGCCGCCTCCCGCCGCGCCTCGGCCTCGGCCTCCCGGACGAGTTGGGCCCGGGCCTCGGCGGCCGAGAGTCCGGCGGCGCGCTCCAGCTCCGCCGCCCGGCGCCGCAGCAGTTCGTCGGCCTGGATCCGGGACCGCTCCAACGCGGTCGACCGGTCGTCGAGTTCACCCTCGCGGGCCCGGAGGTGGCTCAGCTCCTCGGTCAACCGCTCCTCGCGCCGGTCGAGTTCGGCCCGCACCCGCGCGGACTGCTCCTCGGCCCGGCGCCGGGCCCGCTCGGTCTCGGCCGTGGCCCGCCGCTGCGCGACCCGCAGGCGCCCAACCGTCAGCCAGGCCGCCGCCACGACGGCGACCAGCACCGCGGCCGACAGCAGGGGGACGACCGGTCCGGCGCTCAGCGCGATCCTCATCCTGCCCACTCCCCGTCCTGCGCGCCACGCCGCCCGGGACCGACCGAGACCGGGCCCGGGCATGCCTGCCCGCGGCACGGCCGGGGAGTGATCGACGCGTTACCCGCACTGAGTGCGAGGCTAAGCGCAGGTTACGAAACGGTCAAGACTGGCCAGGTAGTTGGCGAACTCCTCCACAGCGGGGCCGTCATTCCCACCCGGAACCGGGTCCTCCGTCCACGTCCTCTCCATCCGGACCGCCGTCGGCCGCCTCCGCGTCCAGGACCTCCCGGACCACCCGGAAGGCCAGCCCCTCGGAGTAGCCGCGCCGGGCCAGCACGCCGACCAGACGCCGCGTCCGGGCCTGCCGCTCCAGGCCCCTGGTCACCCGCAGCTTGCGTTCGACCAGGGCCCGGGCCGCCTCGGTCTCGTCGTCGTAGTCCAGCTGCGCGACGGCCTGCTCGACCAGGTCGCCGGCGACCCCCTTGGTCCGCAACTCCTGGGCCAGCGCCCGCCTGGAGAGACCGCGAACGGCGTGCCGGGACTCCACCCAGGCCTGGGCGAAGGCCGCGTCGTCGATCAGCCCGACCTCCTCCAGCCGGGTGAGCACCCCGTCGGCGACCTCGTCCGGGATCTCCCGCCGGCGCAGGGCGTCGGCCAGCTGCTTGCGGGACTTGGCGGCGCCGGTGAGCAGGCGCAGGCAGATGTCCCGCGCCCGGGCCTCGGGGTCGACCGACTCCTCGGGCTTCGCCGCCCGGGCACCCCGGGCGCCCTTGCGCCCTTCGCCCTCGGCGCGCTCCCGCGCGCGTCCCCGCGTGCGACGGGCACCCGCGCCCCGCCCGGCGCGCCCGCCGCCCTCGGCCACGTCGGCCGGGTCGGCGAGATCGGCCGGGCCGGTGCGGGAGACAGGGGCGGCCGCACCCCCGTGACCGGCCGCCCCTCCCCCGGCCGGATGGCCGGGAGCCGTCTCCTCCACCAGCGCGGAACGGCGCCGGCGCCGGCCCGTCGGCAGCTCGGACGCGGACACCAGCCCGAGCGCGTCGTCCAGGCCGTCCGGACCGCTCGCGCCGTCGGGAGCACCCCGCCGCCCGGCCCGGACGGGCGGCACGCCCCGCTCGGGCCGCGGTCCGGGCCCCGGCTCCGGACCCGGTTCGAACTCCGGTTCCGGCTCCGGCCCCGGTTCCGGCTCGGCCACTGCGGCGAACCAGTCCGGCGGACCGTAGTCGTCGTCCTCCGGGCCCGCCGGGCCGCCGTCCACCGCCCTGCTGTGCTGCATCAATGACTCAGGCCTTGGCCGCCGCCGTCGTCTTCTTCGCCGCGGCCGTCTTGGCGGCGGTCGCGGTGATCGGCTTGGCCCCGCCCTCGGCAGCGGCGTCGGCACCGGCGGCCGGCGCCTCGCCCTCGGCCGGCTCCGCCGTCTTCGGGCCGATGCCGAGCTTGGTCTTGATCTTCCGCTCGATCTCGTCGGCGAGCTGCGGGTTGTCCCGGAGGAAGTTGCGGGCGTTCTCCTTGCCCTGGCCGAGCTGGTCGCCCTCGTAGGTGTACCAGGCGCCCGACTTGCGGATGAACCCGTGCTCGACGCCCATGTCGATCAGGCCGCCCTCGCGGCTGATGCCCACGCCGTACAGGATGTCGAACTCGGCCTGCTTGAACGGCGCGGCCACCTTGTTCTTGACGACCTTCACCCGGGTGCGGTTACCGACCGCCTCGGTGCCGTCCTTCAGGGTCTCGATCCGGCGGATGTCGAGCCGGACGGAGGCGTAGAACTTCAGCGCGCGGCCACCGGTCGTCGTCTCCGGCGAACCGAACATGACGCCGATCTTCTCGCGGAGCTGGTTGATGAACACCGCGGTGGTGTTCGACTGGTTCAGCGCACCGGCGATCTTGCGCAGCGCCTGGCTCATCAGACGGGCCTGCAGACCGACGTGCGAGTCACCCATCTCACCCTCGATCTCCGCGCGCGGGACGAGCGCCGCGACGGAGTCGATGATCACCAGGTCGATCGCGCCGGAGCGGATCAGCATGTCGGTGATCTCCAGGGCCTGCTCACCCGTGTCCGGCTGGCTGACCAGCAGGGCGTCGGTGTCCACGCCGAGCTTCTTCGCGTAGTCCGGGTCGAGCGCGTGCTCCGCGTCGACGAACGCGACCGTGCCGCCGGCCCGCTGGGCGTTGGCCGCCAGGTGCAGGGTCAGCGTGGTCTTTCCGGACGACTCGGGGCCGTAGATCTCGACCACCCGGCCGCGCGGGATGCCGCCGACCCCGAGGGCGACGTCCAGGGCGGTGGACCCGGTGGGGATCACGTCGATCGGCTCGTTGGCCTTCTCGCCGAGGCGCATCACCGAGCCCTTGCCGAACTGCCGCTCGATCTGGGCGAGTGCGGTCTCAAGAGCCTTCTCGCGGTCCGTACCTGCCATGGCTTCCACCCTCGGGTTCTGTGCTGTGCGCTTCATCGTTCTCGACGCTAGCGCGTCCCACTGACAATCGGACCCGACCGGGCTCGACCCTGTGGAAAACTCTTCGCCGGAGAGTACAAAGAACACCTGTTCGATTCAAGCGGCGCAGGTGGGCCGGGCCCGACCGACCCGGCCGAACGGCCGGCCGCCGCCCCCGGCGCTACTCCTCGCCGCCCCGGCCCGGGCCCCCGCCCCGCCCGGACTCGTGCCCGGAGTCCCGCCCGGCGTCACGGCCGCCCGCGTCCTCCCCGCCCGCGGCGCCGTCCGGCCCCACCCCCGCGCCGACCATCCGCCGCAGCCGCCGCGCCGCCTTCCGGCGCAGCTCCCGCCGGGCCCGCCGCTGGGCCCCCCGGTCGATCCGCGGATCGGTGGCCACCTCGTACCGGCGCACGTAGGTGCCGACGAAGCCCTGCAGGGTGGCGGCCGCCGGGATGGCGATCAGCGCGCCCACCGCGCCGAGCAGCGCCGCGCCCGCGATCACCGAGCCGAAGGCCACCGCCGGGTGCACATCCACCGTCCTGGCGGTGATCCGGGGGTGCAGCAGGTAGTTCTCGATCTGCTGGTAGACGACCACGAACGCCAGCACCCAGAGCGCGTCCACCGGCTCCACGGTGAGCGCGACCAGCACCGGCAGCGCGCCGGCCAGATACGTCCCGATGGTGGGCACGAACTGCGACATGACGCCCACCCAGACCGCCAGCGCCGCCGAGTACGGCAGGTCCAGCAGCGCGAACATCACCCAGTGCGCGAGTGCCGAGGCGACCGCGAGCAGCGCCCGCGAGTAGAGGTAGCCGCCGGTCTTCGCCAGCGCGATCTCCCAGGCCCGCAGCACCTCGCCCTGCTTGGCGGGCGGCAGCAGCGAGCAGACCGTGCGGCGCACCCGGGGGCCGTCCGCGGTGAAGTAGAAGGTGAAGAGCCCGACCGTGAAGGCCTGGAACAGCCCGCCGATCAGGGTCGAGGAGACGCCCCACACGTTGTCGGCGGCCTGCTGCGCGTAGGTCTCGATCGCCCCGGAGTCCTTGAGCAGCTTCTTCTGCAGCTCGTCCAGCGAGAGGTCCTGGTGGAAGGTCTGGTTGATCCAGTGGATCAGGTTGTCGAGCAGGTGCGGCAGGTCCCCGGCGATCTTCGCCACCTGGTCGACCAGCAGGGTGCCGAGCGCGGTCAGGAACCCGCCCACCGCGACCGCCACCGCGACGAAGACCAGGAAGGTGCCGACCCCTCGGCGCACCCCCCGGGCCGCCATCCGGTCGACGGCCGGCTCCAGGGCCAGCGAGAGGAAGAAGGCGACCAGGAGCATCACGAACAGGTCGATCAGCTGGTGGAAGGCCCAGTCGGCGAGCTGGAACAGCCCGACCATGACCAGCGCCAGCACCATGGCGCGGGGCAGCCAGCGCGGCATGCCGGTCCCCAGGAGCCCGTCGGCCGGGGCCGGCACGGAGTCACGGGCGGGCTCCCGGTCGGCGCCGTCGCGGTGCTCGGGCCGCCGGCCCGCGGCCTCGTCGGCGGCCTGCGCCGACCTGTCCGACTTCTGCGGTTCTGCGCTGCTTGTCACTCGGACAGTCTGTCCCATGCCCCGTGCCCCACACCCCTCCGGGCACCGGGCACCGGTTCAGCGGAGCACTGCGGACACGCCCTGGTTCTCGCAGACCATCCGCCAGACGTCCTTGGCCTCCCAACCCGCGTCCAGGGCCTGCCGCACCGTCCGCCCGCCCAGCTCGCTCATCACGTGGTCGGTGGCGAAGGACTCCGCGTACGCCTCCCCGAAGTGTGCGTACATCCGTCGCCAGAATTCGGTCAGCCTCATGCCCCCCAGTATCCCGGACCGGACCGGAGGCTTCAGGGCGTCCAGTCGGCCGCCTCCAGCGCGTACTCGACCTCCCCGTGCTCCGAGCCCGGGATCGCCTCCGGGTACTCCTCGTGGAAGGTCCGGACGAAGTGGAGCCCGGCCTTCTCCATCACCCGCCGCGAGCCGCGGTTGACCGTCATCGTGTACGCCACCACCCGGCGCACGCCCAGCTCGGTGAAGCCCCGGCGGATCAGCGCCCGGGCCCCCTCGGTGGCGTAGCCGCGGCCCCAGGCCGGCCGGCGCAGCCGGTAGCCGAGCTCGACCTCGCCGCGGTCCTGCCGGTCCGTCGGGCGGAACTCGAACCAGCCCAGGAAGGCCCCGCCGACCCGCTCCTCGGCGGCCCACCAGCCGAGGTCGCCGTACCGCCGGTAGTGGTCGAAGTAGAGCGGCAGCAGTTCCCGCTCGACCACCTCGCGCGGGGTGGCCCGGCCGCCGGTGAGGTGGCGCGTCACCTCGGGGTCGCCGTCCAGCTCCACCAGGTGGTCGACGTCGGCGGGGGTGAAGCGGCGCAGCACCAGCCGCTCGGTGGTGAGGTGGACGGTCATCCCCCGATCCTCGCCCACGGCGCGGCGCCCGTCACCCGGTTTCCGGCGGCCCCCGGCCCGGCGCGGGCCCCGCCGCTCGGGGCAGGCCCCGCCCGCTCAGTGCGGCAGCGCGAGCGTCCCCGCGCCGTAGTACTGGCGGTCGCCGCAGGCGTACGGGCCGGGCGGGCAGGCGGCGGCCGCGGTGGTGGCCAGCAGGGTCGCGAGCCGGTCCGAGTCCCAGTCCGGGTGCAGCGCGGCGGCCACCGCCACCGCGCCGGTCACATGGGCCGCGGCCATCGAGGTGCCGGCCAGCGCGGCGTACTGGCCGCCGGGCCAGTCGGAGACCACCGCCCCCTGCGGGCCGCCGTCCGGGTCGCCGCCGGGGGCGGCCAGCGAGACCTTGCCGCGCCCGAAGTTGGAGTAGGCGGACGGGTGGCCGTCCCGGTTGACGGCGGTCACCGTGACCACCCCGGGGAGTTCGCCGGGGAGCCGGACGCACTCCGTCCCGACGTAGCGGGTCCGGGCCGGGCCGGAGCTGCGGTCGTTGGGGCTGCGGTCGTCGGTGCGGGCGGCCCCGAGGTCCTGCCCGTCGTTGCCGGCCGAGGCCACCACCACCGCTCCCTTGCGCCGGGCGTAGTCGACGGCCCGGGCGACGGCGGCGGTCAGCGCGGCCTGGTCGCCGTCCTCCGGGCAGTTGTACTTCCAGGGGTCGGCGAAGTAGCTGTTGTTGATCGCCTTGGCACCGTGGTCGGCGGCCCAGAGCATGCCGCAGACGATGTTCTCCGCGTAGTACTGCCCCAGCGGCCCGAGCAGCCGGACGGCGGCGATCCGAGCGCCTGGCGCGACGCCGCTGACGCCGTGGCCGTCCCGGGCCGCGCCGACGATCCCGGCGACGTGCGTGCCGTGGCCGCTCTCGCCGACCCCGGGGTCGGGCCGCCAGGCGCCGGTCCGGGCGTCCGGGCGGCCGTCCGCGCAGGAGGCGGAGCTCTTCGGGTCCACGGCCGCGCGCAGGTCCGGATGGGTGTCGTCGACGCCCGAGTCGAGCACGGCGACCAGCACCCGGCGCAGCGCGTCGGCGGAGGGGGCGCCCGGTCCGGTGCCGGGACCGCGCAGCAGGGTGGCGGTGGTGTCGGCGGACGGGCCGCCGCCGCTGCCGCTGCCGCTGCCGAGCATCGCGAGGTTCCAGGCGTCGCGCTCGCCCGGGTCGGCCACGGTGGGGGTGGCGTCGTCCGCGCCGTCCGACGCCGCCCGGTCGCCGCCGGCCCCGGCCCCGGCGCCGAAGTCGCCGGCGCCGTCCAGCGGGCGGGGCGGGCTCGGCACCGGTGAGGTCCGGGTGGCGCCCACCGCGGCCACTCCGGGCCGGTCCCGGACCTTGTCGGCGAAGCCGCCGGCGGCGTACGCGAGGACCGCCCCGATCTGGGGGTACTCCTGGACGACCTGCCCGCCGGCGGCACGCGCCTCGGCACCGGCCCGGGCGGCGCCGGACGCGTCCTGCCGCTCGGCCAGCACCAGGTAGCTGAAGTACTCCCGCCCGGGCCCGGCCACGTACGGGACGGCTCCGCCGACCACCAGCGCGGTGAGCAGCATCGCGAGCAGTGCGCGGACCGGGCCCCGGGTACGGCGTGGGGGGACCTGCACGGGACCGCTGCCGGCCGGGTGCGCCTGCGCCATCGCACGGTCTCCGCTCGTCGGTCCCGGTGGCCGCGGGGGTCCGGCGATCACCGGAGGTCCGATGCCACGAGAGGATCAGGTGTCTGAATTATCACCATATGAGCGGATTATCCTTTCTGCCTTTCCGGTGACCCTCCCGCCCCCTCCCGCCCCCTGCCCCGACTTCGCGACGGCCCGGCACCGACCCGGCCCCGCGACGCCCCGCCCTCGCGACACCCCGGCCGACCCGGCCGACCGGCGCCGCCTCCACCCGCCCCTTGTCAGTGCCACCCGGCACCATGGGGGCATGGCGCCGAAGACCCACCCCCAGCCGCCCGCCGACCCGCTGGCCGGATTCGCCCCGGCCACCCGGGCGTGGTTCTCGGGCGCCTTCCACGCGCCCACCACCGCCCAGGCCGAGGCCTGGCAGGCCATCGCCGGCGGGACGGACGTCCTGGTCGTGGCCCCCACCGGCTCCGGCAAGACGCTCGCCGCCTTCCTCTCCGCGCTGGACCGCCTGAGCAGCACCCCGCCCCCCGCCGAGCCGAAGCGCCGCTGCCGGGTCCTCTACATCTCGCCGCTCAAGGCCCTCGCCGTCGACGTCGAGCGGAACCTGCGCTCCCCCCTGGCGGGCCTGCGCCAGGCCGCCGTCCGGCTCGGCCTGCCCGAGCCGGATGTCCAGGTCGGCATCCGCTCCGGCGACACCCCCGCCGCCGACCGGCGCCGCTTCACCACCCACCCGCCGGACATCCTGATCACCACCCCCGAGTCGCTCTTCCTGCTGCTCACCTCCGCCGCCCGGGAGGCCCTGCGCGGCATCGACACGGTGATCCTGGACGAGGTGCACGCCGTGGCCGGCACCAAGCGCGGCGCCCATCTGGCGCTCTCCCTGGAGCGGCTGGACGAACTGCTGGAGCACCCGGCCCGCCGGATCGGCCTCTCCGCCACCGTCCGGCCGGTCGAGGAGGTGGCCCGCTACCTCAGCCCGCGGCGCGGTGCCACCGTCGTCCAGCCCGCCGGTGCCAAGGAGTTCGACCTCTCGGTGGTCGTCCCCGTCCCGGACCTCGACGACCTGCCGCCCGCCCCCGCCACCGGCGGCGACGCCGACCGGCAGAGCGGCGGAGCCTCGATCTGGCCGCACGTCGAGGAGCGGATCGTCGACCTCGTCCAGGCCCACCGCTCGACCATCGTCTTCGCCAACTCCCGCCGGCTCGCCGAGCGGCTCTGCAACCGGCTCAACGAGATCGCCTACGAGCGAGCCGCCGGCGAGCCGCTGCCCGAGGCGCACGCGCCCGCCCAGGTGATGGCCGAGTCCGGCGTCGCCAGGGGCGCCCCGCCGGTGATCGCCCGCGCCCACCACGGCTCGGTCTCCAAGGAGCAGCGCGCCCTGGTCGAGGAGGAGCTGAAGGCCGGCCGGCTGCCCGCCGTGGTCGCCACCTCCAGCCTGGAGCTCGGCATCGACATGGGCGCCGTCGAGCTGGTCGTCCAGGTCGAGTCACCGCCCTCGGTCGCCTCCGGCCTCCAGCGGGTCGGCCGGGCCGGCCACCAGGTCGGCGCCGTCTCCACCGGCGTCTTCTTCCCCAAGTACCGGGGGGACCTGGTGCAGTCCGCCGTGGTCACCGAGCGGATGCGGGCCGGCCGGATCGAGGCGCTGCGCATCCCGCGCAACCCGCTGGACGTGCTCGCCCAGCAGCTCGTCGCCATGACGGCGCTGGACACCTGGCCGGTGGACGACCTGCTCGCACTGGTCCGCCGGGCCGCGCCGTTCGCCACCCTGCCGCAGTCCGCCTTCGACGCCGTGCTGGACATGCTGGCCGGCCGCTACCCCTCGGACGCCTTCGCCGAGCTCCGCCCCCGCCTGGTCTGGGACCGGGTGGCTGGTACCGTCACCGGCCGACCCGGCGCCCAGCGGCTCGCCGTCACCTCCGGCGGCACGATCGCCGACCGCGGCCTGTTCGGCGTCTTCATCGCCGGCTCCGAGGCGGCCGACTCCAAGGCCGGCCGCAAGGGCACCGGCGGCCGCCGGGTGGGCGAGCTGGACGAGGAGATGGTCTACGAGTCGCGCGTCGGGGACGTCTTCACCCTCGGCACCACCTCCTGGCGGATCGAGGAGATCACCCACGACAAGGTGCTGGTCACCCCCGCGCCCGGGGTCCCCGGCCGGCTCCCGTTCTGGAAGGGCGACACTCTCGGCCGCCCGCTCGAACTCGGCCGCGCGCTCGGCGCGTTCACCCGCGAGCTGGGTGCGCTGGAGCCCGCCGCCGCCACCGCCCGGCTCCGGCAGGCCGGCCTGGACGACTGGGCCGCCGGGAACCTGCTCGGCTACCTCACCGAGCAGCGCGCCGCCTGCGGCCACCTCCCGGACGACCGCACCATCGTGGTCGAGCGCTTCCGCGACGAGCTCGGCGACTGGCGGATCGTCATCCACTCCCCCTTCGGCGCCCAGGTGCACGCGCCCTGGGCGCTCGCGATCGGCGCCCGGCTGCGGGAGAAGCACGGTCTGGACCCCCAGGTCATGCACGCCGACGACGGCATCGTGCTCCGCCTCCCCGACGCCGACCTGCTCGACTTCCCGGTGGAGCAGCCGGCGCCGGACGACGCCCCGGTCGGCGCCGACGCCGCCCTGTTCGACTCCGGCGAGATCGAACAGCTCGTCACCGACCAGGTCGGCGGCTCCGCCCTGTTCGCCTCCCGCTTCCGCGAGTGCGCCGGCCGCGCCCTGCTGCTCCCCCGGCGCAGCCCGGGCAAGCGCACCCCGCTCTGGCAGCAGCGCCAGCGATCCGCGCAGCTCCTGGAGGTCGCCTCGGAGTACGGCTCGTTCCCGATCGTCCTGGAAGCCGTCCGGGAGTGCCTCCAGGACGTCTTCGACGTCCCCGGCCTGGTCGAGCTGATGCGGGACCTCGAATCGCGCGCCGTGCGCCTGGTCGAGGTCACCACGCCCGAGCCCTCGCCGTTCGCCCGCTCGCTGCTCTTCGGCTACGTCGCCCAGTTCCTCTACGAGGGGGACTCCCCGCTCGCCGAGCGCCGGGCCGCCGCCCTCGCGCTGGACTCCCGGCTGCTGTCCGAGCTGCTCGGCCAGGCCGAGCTGCGCGAGCTACTCGACCCGCAGGTCCTGGCCGAGCTGGAGGCGGAGCTCCAGCGCCTCACCCCCGAGCGCCGGGTCAAGGACGCCGAGGGCGTCGCCGACGCCCTGCGGCTGCTCGGTCCGCTCACCGAGGCCGAGCTGACCGCCCGCGGCGCCGAACCGCTCTGGGCCCTGGAGCTCGAAGCCACCCGCCGGGTGATCGCGGTCCGGATCGCCGGTGAGCAGCGCTGGGCCGCCGTCGAGGACGCCGGGCGGCTGCGCGACGCCCTGGGCACCCCCCTGCCGGTCGGCGTCCCGGAGGCCTTCACCGAGCCGGTCAAGGACCCGCTGGGCGACCTCCTCGCCCGGTACGCCCGCACCCACGGCCCGTTCACCGCCACCGAGGCCGCCGCCCGCTTCGGCCTCGGCAGCGCGGTGGTCGCCGGCACCCTGCAGCGCCTCACCGCCGCCGGGCGGCTGGTCCAGGGCGAGTTCCGCCCGCCGGACGCCCACCCCCTCGTGCCGGACGCCGCACGCCCCGCCTCCACCGAGGGCCACCCCGCCACCGTCGAGTGGTGCGACGCCGAGGTGCTGCGCCGGCTGCGCCGCCGTTCGCTGGCCGCCCTGCGCCAGGAGGTCGAGGCCGTCCCGCCGCGCGCCCTGGCCGCCTTCCTCCCGCAGTGGCAGCACCTGGCCGGCCACCGGCTGCGCGGCCCGGACGGCCTGCTCCGGGTGGTCGAGCAGCTCCAGGGCACCGCCCTGCCCGCCTCCGCCCTGGAGCGGCTGATCCTCCCGGCCCGGCTCGCGGACTACTCCCCCGGCCTGCTGGACGAGTTGATGGCCGCCGGCGAGATCGGCTGGTCCGGCGCCGGCGCCCTGCCCGGTAAGGACGGCTGGATCGGCCTGCACCTCGCCGAGCACGCCCACCTGCTGCGTCCGGAGCCCGTCCCGCCCGCCGTCACACCCGTGCACACCGCGTTGCTGGAGGCCCTGGCCGGCGGCTACGGGCTCTTCTTCCGCCAGCTGGTCGCCCATTTCCCCGACACCCCCGAGACCGAGGTCGTCGAGGCCCTCTGGGACCTGGTCTGGGCCGGGTACGTCAGCAACGACACCCTCGCCCCGCTGCGCGCCCTGCTCGGCTCCGGCCGGACGGCCGGCGCGACCGCCCACCGGGCGCCCCGGGCCACCCCGCGCGGGCGCTACGGCGGCGCGGGCCGGGCCTTCGGCCGGGCCGGCGGCACGCTGCGCGGCGGACCGCCGACGGTGGCCGGGCGCTGGTCGCTGCTGCCCGCCTTCGACGCCGACCCGACGGTGCGGGCCACCACCCAGGCCCAGAGCCTGCTGGACCGGCACGGCCTGCTGACCCGGGGCGCGGTGGCGGCCGAGCGGGTCCCGGGCGGCTTCGCCGGGGTGTACCGGGTGCTCGCCGCGATGGAGGAGCGCGGCCGGGCCCGCCGGGGGTACTTCGTGGAGGGGCTGGGCGGCGCCCAGTTCGCCATGGACGGCGCCGCCGACCGGCTGCGGTCCGTCAGCGGGCGGCTGGAGCGGGCCCGGGCCGCCGAGTGGCCGGCCGGTCCGGCGGCCGAGCCCCCGCAGGTGCTGGTCCTGGCCGCCGCCGACCCGGCGAACGCCTACGGCGCCGCGCTGCCCTGGCCCGACCCGCCGGGCACTGCGGCACCCGGTGCCGAGCGGGCCGCCGCGGCCGGGGAGGCGCCGAAGGAGACCAAGGAGGCCCGGGAGGCCAGGGCGCACCGCCCCGGCCGCAAGGCCGGCGCCCTGGTGGTGCTGGTCGACGGCGAACTGGGCCTCTACATCGAGCGGGGCGGCAAGTCCCTGCTGGCCTGGCCCGAGGACGAGGCCGCCCTCGCCGCCGCGACGGCCGCGCTGGCCTCGGCGGTCCGCGCGGGGGCACTCGGCAGCGTCACCGTCGAGCGGGCCAACGGCGTGCCCGCGCTCGGCTCCCCGCTCGGCGCCGCCCTGGAGGAGGCCGGCTTCCACCCCACTCCACGGGGCCTGCGGCTGCGGCCCTGACCCGTCCCGTGCCCGGGGAACGGCGGGCGCCCCCCGGGACCCCGGCCCCGGGCGAGGGCGCGGGGGGGGGGCCCCCCCCCCGGCCGGGCCCCCC
>NZ_JBHWUI010000133.1:0-23716 GCF_042737525.1 Kitasatospora sp. NPDC059973
GGCGGGGTGGTCGCCCACGCCGCCGCCACCGGGCGGGTGCCCGCCCCCGCCCCCCCCCGCCCGGCGCGCGGCCGCGGTTGGGGGACGTCGGCGGGGCCCCCGCCCCACTCCGGCAGGGCCACGACGCCCGGCTGTCAGCCGACCGGCTCAGGGGTCGGCCGGGCCGGCGCGGCCGACCCGGAGCCGGCGGCCGAGGCCGCCCCCAGGCCGGTGCCGCGCGTCTCCTCGGCCCACAGCACGCACACCAGCAGGCCGACCGCCGTGGTGCCGGCCGCGATCAGCATGGTCGGCCCGGTCCCGAGGCCGCTGAGCGACAGCGGCAGCAGGTACGTGCCCACGGCCGCGCCGATCCGGCTCACCGAGGTCGCGACGCCGACCGCCGTCGCCCGGATCTCGGTCGGGAAGAGTTCGTTCGGGTAGGTCCAGTCGAGCACGTTCGGGCCGCCGCACAGGAACGCGTAGGCACAGAGCGCGATGACTGCGACGGCCGCCGGGGCGGCCGGCCAGACACCCAGCAGAGCGAGCGGCACGATCATCAGGGCGAACGACCAGATGATCACCGGACGACGGCCCCAGGTGTCGATCAGCCGGAGCGCCGGGAAGCAGCCCAGCAGGAAGACCAGGCTCACCAGGGCCGTGCCGAGGGTGTCCAGCACGGTGCCGCCCGGCATGCCGAAGGAGGCCAGGATCTGCGGGCCGAAGGTCAGCATCGCGAAGAGCGGGCCGACCTGGCAGAGGAAGAACAGCCCGCAGAAGAGCGTGCGGCGCCGGTAGGGCTCGGTCATCAGCAGCCGCAGGCCGCTGGGACGGCCCGCCTCGGCCGGGTCGGGCATCAGTTCCCGTCCGTCGACCCGGACGCCCAGGTGCTTCTCGACCACGCGCACCGCGTCACCGACCCGCCCGTTGGCGGCCAGCCAGCGCGGCGACTCGGGCGACCCGCGCCGGATCACCAGGAACACCACGCAGAGCACCGCGGAGCTGGCCAGCATCCAGCGCCAGCTGCCGTTCCCGCCGATCCGAAGGAACAGGTAGCCCGTCAGGTAGGCGAGGACGGAACCGGCGTACCAGGCGATGATCTGCTGGCCGAGCAGCCGCCCGCGGTGGCGGGCCGGCAGCCACTCGGCGAGCAGCGAGGTCGCGATCGGGTAGTCGGCCGCCACGGCCAGGCCGAGCACGAAGCGCAGCACGGCGATCGCCCACACCTGGTCGACCCAGAAGGAGAGCACCGAGCAGACGACCATCACCAGCAGGTCGGCGGTGTACATCACCTCCCGGCCGATCTTGTCGGTCAGCACGCCGAACAGGGCGCCTCCGACGAACATGCCGACCAGGGCGGCGGCGCCGATCAGGCTGACCTCGGCGGTGGAGAGGCCGAGCTCGGGACGCATCCCGATCAGGGCCACGCCGACGATGCTCAGGATGTAACCGTCCAGCAGGGGCCCGCCGGAACAGGCCAGGGCCAGTCTCCGGTGGAAGGCGGTATACGGGGCGTTGTCGATGGTTCGGGACATGGAATTCGGGTCCTCCGGGGCGTACGGCGGTGCTCCCGCACTCCGTGCGCCTGGTAGACGGCAGAAGTCGGGGCCGCCCGGTCGGACGACCCCGTCACCCGGACCCACCGGGCGACCGTCCACGGTTGCCCGCTCCGAAGCGGTCCCGACGGGGACGAAGGTCCGCCGGTTCCGGGCCCTTGGTCCCGAACCGGACGGGCCCTGGGACCCGTGCGGCGGGGGCTTCGGCCTGCCAGGCCCGGGAAGCACCGCTCCGCGCGCTCCGGCCGGGCGGACCGGGTGACACTTCTCACCCGAACACGGTAAATGTCGGAATTGCCTGATATGTGATGGCACGGGCGGCTGCCACGGATCGTCAACGGGGCCCCCGGACAGCTGGACCGGCCCCGCCGCCCCGCGCCGGACACCCAACCCGCCGGTAGCGGGCGGCCGATGGTGACGACCGGACCTCGGGCGGGCCGCGACCCGCCCTCGGGGCGGCCGCTCTGACGAACAGTCCGACGAGGGACCCGGCCGCCGCCCCTGCCGGGACGGCCGCCCGGCCGGTCCGGCGGCGACCGGGCGGACCTACCCACCGGTAATCTCCGCTGCCGAACCCCTGGACACCCGGGCGCACCTGGTCCACGCTTCAGCTCCATGACCCCTACGCCGGCCCCCCGGGGCTCCGTGCAGCCCGCCCTCCTCGACGCCGTCCTCGGCGTGGCCGAGGACATCGCGGCGCTGCTCCGCGACCGCCCCGACACCGGCCGGCCGATCCCGGGCGCGCTGTGGACCGTGGGCGAGGCGGCGGCCCATCTCGCCCTGGCCAACGGGCTGATGGCCGAACTGGCCGCCGGTGAGCGGCGGACCTACGGCGACGGCACACCGGCCGGCCTGGCCGCCGCCAACGCGGCGTCCCTGGCCGCGTTCCCCGAACGGGACGCGGTCGTCCTCGCCGAGCAGATCGCCCGGCACGCCCGCGCCTTCACCGAGGCCTGTGCCGGCCGGCCCGCGTCGACCGAGGTGCTGACCCCGCTCGGACCGATGGACCTGGCCACGCTGGCCTCGTACCTGATCACCCATATGCTCGGCCACGGGTACGACCTGGCCGTCGCGCTGCGGCGGCCGCACATGGTGGACCGTCACCGGGTGGCGCTGACCGTACCGTTCCTGATGGCCGCCATGCCGCGGGTGGTCGACGGCCGCTCCGCCGCCGGTCACACCGCCTGCTACGACCTGCGGGTGCGCGGCGGCGCCCGCTTCACGGTGACCTTCCGCGACGGCGTGGCCGAGGTCTCCGCCGGCCCGGCCCGCCGACCGGACTGCACGATCCTCACCGAGCCGGTGGCCTTCCTGCTGCTCGCCCTGGGCCGGTGCGGCCCGTACGCGGTGCTGGCCCGGGGCAAGGTCCTCGCCTGGGGGCGCAGGCCGTGGCTCGCCCTCGGGTTCCCGCTGCTGTTCACCGCCCCCTGAGCGCCGCCTCGGGGCGTACGCCGCTCAGGGCAGCCGCCCCCAGCTGGTGACCAGGCCGGGCGAGAGGTCCGCGACGGTGCCCGTGGCGAGGGCCTCCCGCGCCTCGTCGAGGAGCCGGGCGTCGACGAGGCCGGTGGCGAGCATGGCCTCGCGGGTGCGGTCCCAGGTGTCCAGCCAGAACGCGGTGATCGGGGCGTCCGCGACCAGGGCGGGCACGAACACCTCCGCGCCGACCTCGGACAGTCCGAGGTCGCGCAGCAGCCGCGGACAGTCGGGGGTCCAGCTGATGTCCGTGCCGATGGACGTCCGCAGCGCCCGCCACATCGCCCGCATCGCGAGCCGGTACGGGGTGTCCGGCGGCGCGGCCGTGGTGAGGTCGACCGGGTCCCCGAGGACGAGGTACCCGCCCGGGACGAGGAGGTCCCGCAGGCGGGCCAGGACGCGGTGCCGTTCCGGCAGGTGCATCAGCACGAAGCGCGCGTGCACCAGGTCGAACCGGCCGCCGGGGTCGAAGTCGGGCGAGGAGACGTCCGCCGTGAGCGTCCGCAGCGCCCCGCCCGCGAACGGTTCGACGAAGCGGGTGTCCCGGTCGACGGCGAGGACCTCGCCGGCCCCGCCCGCCGTCGCCAGCCAGCGCGCGATCGTGCCGGTACCGGCTCCCACCTCGCAGCAGCGCACTCCCGCGCCGACCCCGAGGGCGCGCAGCCGGGCGCGGGTGACGTGGTCGTAGGCGAGGGAGCCGAGATCGATGCGTTCGCCCTCGCCGGGCTGCCAGGGCTCGAAGAGGGATTCGCCGTACCCGCCGTCGGCTCCGGCCGGGCCCGGCGCGACCGGGTCGGTGGACATCCGGTGTCCTCCCGTCATGCCGTCATGCCGTCGTGGCGCCGGGGGCGCCCCGGCACACCGCCGGCGCACCGGCCGTGACCGGGGCCGCGGATACCGCCGAGCCTAGCGAAGGGCGGCCGTCCCGTCGCCCGGACGGGCCCGCCCCGGCCCGGTCTCCCCGCCCGGCCCCGTCCGCCGAATCCGGCTACGCTGAGCAAGGAGGCTCCGGGCCCGAGGCGGGGGTGTCGGCCACACCGTGCGGAGGTGCGAGGTGCCGGGAGAATCAGAGCCGCGGTGGCGGCGTGACGTCCTGCCCGCGGTCACCGCCGCGCTGCGGCGCTTCCCCTTCACCGTCGCCACCGCCGTGGTGGTCCTGGTGGTCGGGCTGGCCGTGGGCGGCCTGTGGGACGCGACGTCCGACCGGTCGTGGTACCCGAACGTCGCGTACGGCCTGCCCTCGTTCGAGAAGGGCCGCTGGTGGACCCTGGCCACCGGTCCGCTGTTCTGCTCGACACCGATCGACTACCTCCCGGTGCTCGTCGCCGTCGTGCTGCTCTGCGGCCTCGCCGAGGCGAGGCTCGGCACGCGCTGGACCGCCGCGGTGACGGTGGCCGGCCAGCTCGGCGCCGTCCTGCTGGCCGCCCTGCTGCTGTTCGCCCTCCGGCACACCGCGTGGACCTGGGCGAAGGACCTGGCCGGCACCGTCGACGTCGGCGTCTCGGCGGGCGCGCTCTGCGCGGGCGCGGTGGCCTCGGCGGCCCTCGCCTCGCCGTGGCGGCAGCGGCTGCGGCTGGCCCTGGCCGCCTACGCCGGCGTCTCGCTGCTGTACGTCGGAGGGCTCGACGACCTGGAGCACGCGCTGGCGGTCACCGGCGGCCTCGTGGCCACCCACTGGCTGCGGGTCCCGGGCGCGGCCCGGACCTCCGGCCGGCTCAGCCGCCGGGAGTGGCGGCTGCTCGCGGTGGCGGGCCTGGTCCTGATCGCGGCGATCCTGCTGGTCGTCTGGCTGGTACCGGGCAGCGGTCCGGTCGGGGAGACCAGGGGGCTGGGCGGACCGGGCTGGCAGGTGCTGCTCTCGGTGGCGCTGATCGCCCTGCTGGTCAACGGGCTGCGCCGGGGGCGCCGCACCGCCTGGCGCTGGACGGTGCTGCTCTGCGCGCTGAACGCGCTGCTGGGCCTGTTCGTGGCGGTCGCCTACGTGATCGGCAAGGCGCTCGACGAGCAGGTCACGGTCACCGGCGCGGCGGTGTTCGTCCCCACCTCGGTGGTGTGGACGGCCGAGCTGGTGGTGCTGATCGCCGGCCGGGAGGCGTTCCGGGCCAGGCGGCCGCGCGGCCGGGCCCGGGTGCCCGGTGCCGAGCCGGCGCCCGCAGCCGCGCCGGCGTCCGCCGGGGACCCGCGCACCCGGGCCGCGGACCTGCTGGTCCACCGCGGCGGGGCGAACCTCTCCTGGATGACCACCTGGCCGGACAACTCCTACTTCTTCCCCGAGGGCGACGACGGGAGCTACCTCGCCTACCGGGCCCACGCCGGCGTCGCGGTCGCGCTGGGCGATCCGGTGGGAGCACCGGACGACCGGGGCCGGACGATCACCCGCTTCGCCGAGATGTGCGACCGCGCGGGGCTGGTCCCGTGCCTGTTCTCCGCCACCGCCCGGGCCGCCGGGACCACCGACGCGCTGGGCTGGCGGTCCGTCCAGGTCGCCGAGGACACCGTGATCGACCTGCCGGACCTGGAGTTCCGCGGCAAGGCCTGGCAGGACGTGCGCACCGCCCTGAACCGCGCCAGGAAGGACGGCGTCGAGTACCGGCTCGGCGCCCTCGCCGAACAGCCGCGACCGGTGCTGGCCCAGGTCCGCGGCATCTCCGAGGAGTGGGTCGGTGACATGGGGCTGCCGGAGATGGGCTTCACGCTCGGCGGCGTGGAGGAGGCGATGGATCCGCGGATGCGGGTCGGCCTGGCGCTGGAGGGCGACGACCACCTCCACGGGGTGACCTCGTGGATGCCGGTGTACGGCCCGGGCGGGGTGCCGCAGGGCTGGACCCTGGACATGATGCGCCGCCGCCGCGAGGGCTTCCGGCCGGTCGTCGAGTTCATGATCGCCTCCAGCTGCCTCGCCCTGCGCGACGACGGCGCGCACTACCTCTCGCTCTCCGGCGCGCCGCTGGCACGCACCGGCCCGGCCCACGCACCGACCGTGCTGGACCGGATCCTCGACCAGTTGGGCGCGGCCATGGAGCCGTACTACGGCTTCCGCTCGCTGCACTCCTTCAAGGCGAAGTTCCAGCCCCGCTACGAGCCGATGTTCCTGCTCTACCGCGACGAGGCCGACCTGCCCCGGATCGGGCTGGCCCTGCTGCGCTGCTACCTGCCCTCCGCCACGATGCGCGACCTGCTCAAGGTCCCCGCGCACCACGGCTGACGGGAACGGAACCGCCGTGCGGAGCGCATCGGTCCAGGTCGAGGTGGTCATCACCGTCCCCAACCACGGCGTCGGGCTCTGGATGCTCGGCGCGTTCGTGCTGACCTTCGCCGGGACCAGGGTGGTCACCCGGCTGATCAGGGCGGGCCGCGGACCGTTCCGCGACGTCGCGGTCGGCGGCACCCACGTGCACCACCAGGTGTACGGCATCCTCGCGATGCTGGTGGCGGGCGCCATCGAGTTCTCCTACCGGCCGGACAGTCCCGGGGCGCAGGTCCTGGCCGTGCTGTTCGGCGCCGGCGCCGCCCTGGCCGTGGACGAGTTCGCGCTCTGGCTGCACCTGGAGGACGTCTACTGGGCGAAGGAGGGCCGCAAGTCGGTCGACGCGGCGTTCCTCGCGGTGGCGGTCGGCCTGCTGCTGGTCGCCGGGTTCAACCCGTTCTCCGATGTGGGTCAGGGCACGGCCAACCACCTGGTCTTCGCCGCGCTGATGCTCGTCAACCTGGCGCTGTGCGTCGGCACGATCCTCAAGGGCAAGACGGCGCTCGGGGTGATCGGCCTGCTGGTGCCCCTGGTGGTCGGGCTGGTCGGCATCCTGCGGCTGGCCAAGCCGACCTCCCCCTGGGCCCGTTGGCGCTACCGCCCCGGCTCGCGCAAGGCCGAGCGCGCGCTGCGGCGCTACCCGCCCGACCGCCGGACCCGCCTCGACGCCCTGAAGGACTTCGTCGGCGGCACACCGCACCGCTGATCCCGCGCGGCCCCCGGCCGGGTCGGGCCCACCGCCCCGGCCGGGTCGCCCCGGCGATCAGTCCAGCATGCGCTCGATGAGGTCGGCGGCGTGCCGGGTGCCGCCCTCGGCCCGGGCGCCGGCCCGCAGCCGCGCGGAGCGGCGGGCCACCTCCGGGTCGCCGACGAGCTCGGCCAGCGCTGTCCGCAGGGTCTGCGCCGTGGCGTCCTCGGTGTCGATCCGGCGGCCCACCCCCAGCTCCACTAGACGGTCCGCGTTCATGAACTGGTCGACGGCCTGCGGGACGGCGATCATCGGCACCCCGGCCAGCAGCCCCTCGCCGCAGCCGTCCATCCCGGCATGGGTGACGAAGGCGTCCGCCTGCGCCAGGATCGCCCGCTGGGGGACCCAGGGGTGCACCTCGACGTTGGACGGGACGGTGCCGAGGTCCTGCGGATCGGTGTACTTCCCGATCTGCAGGACGACGTGCCAGCCCGGCAGGTCGCCGAAGGCCGCCAGGCACTGCCGGTAGAACTCCGGCCGCCGGGTGAACGCCGAACCCAGCGAGATCAGCAGGACCTTCTCGGCACCGGCGGGGCGGGTCCAGGCGTCCGCGTCCGCGCTCAGGTCGTAGCAGGGGCCGACGAAGGTCACCGCGTCCGCGTCGACCCGGTCGGCGTTCGGCTGCATCGCCCGCGTGATCAGGGCCAGGACCCGGACGGGGAGACCGGCGAAGGCGTCCACGTCGGTGGTGGTGGCGCCGCTCTCGGCCAGCCAGCGGGCGAACCTCGCCCGGTGGGCGGCGGCCCCCGGCAGCTCCCACAGCTCGACCGCCTCCTCCTGGTGGTAGCCCTGCCAGGCCACGAAGGTCGGGGACAGCTGCACGACGGGGCGGCCCTGGGACTCGGCGAGGGCACGCGCCGCGTAGCCGCCGATGTCGTACAGGTAGAGGTCCGCCGGGTCGTCGTCATAGGCGGTGCGCAGCTGCGGGAGGGCCTGGACGGCGTTGTCGAGGAAGAGGTCCATCCCGGCGATCGGGTCGTCGGGCCAGCTCTGGTCACCGACCGGCAGCACGGAGGCGCAGGGGACCAGTTCGGCGCCGGTGGCCTCGATCAGCGCGGCGGCCGCCGGGTCGTTGGCGTAGGTCACCCGGTGGCCGCGGGCCACGAGTTCGCGGATGACCTCAAGGCTGGGCAGGACGTGGCTGACGGCGGGGACACCGACCATCGCGATGTGGGCACGGCGACGGGACATGGGCGATCACTCGTTTCAGGTCTGCGGCGGGGAGGACACGGCAGACCCGTGCGCCCGGCCCGGCGCGGGAGAGCCCGCCGGCGGAGCGTCACTCGGGTCTGCGAGACGGGACGGGGGCCTGCCCCGTCCGGTCAGCCGTAGATCTGGTGGAAGCACATGTTCAGGACCCTAACCCGCAACCCGGCCGCCGCGCACGGCATTTACGGCGGCCCGGGCCACGGGCGGCCGGACCCCGGGCTGTCGGCGCCGGGCCGCGCTTCGACCTGACCCCGCGTCCGCTCGGCCGAGCGCGCGGGGCCTCACAGGGTGGCGGTGTCGATCACGAAGCGGTAGCGGACGTCGCTCCCGAGGACCCGCTCGTAGGCCTCGTTGATCTCGTCCGCGCCGATCAGCTCGATCTCGGCGCCGACGCCGTGCGCCGCGCAGAAGTCCAGCATCTCCTGAGTCTCGGCGATGCCCCCGATGCCCGAGCTGCTGAGGCTGCGGCGGTTGCCCGACAGCGCCTGGAGGGTCAGCCGCACCGGCTCCTCCGGGAGGCCCAGGTTCACCATGGTGCCGTCCGTGCGCAGCAGCGACAGGTAGGCGGCGAAGTCGAGCGGCGCGGAGACGGTGTTGAGGACGAGGTCGTACCGGCCCGCCGCCTCCTCGAAGGTCTTCGGGTCGCCGGTGGCGTAGTAGTGGTCGGCTCCCAGCCGCAGGCCGTCCTCCTTCTTGCGCAGGGACTGCGACAGGACGGTGACCTCGGCGCCGAGCGCGTGCGCGAGCTTGACGGCCACGTGGCCGAGGCCGCCGAGGCCGACCACCGCGACCCGCCGGCCGGGGCCGGCGCCCCAGTGGCGCAGGGGCGAATAGGTGGTGATCCCGGCGCAGAGCAGCGGGGCGGCCACGTCGAGCGAGAGCCCCTGCGGGATGCGCACGACGTAGTTCTCGTCGACGACGATCTTCTGCGAGTAGCCGCCGTAGGTGGGCCGCCCGTCCTTGCCGACGGCGTTGTACGTCCAGACCGGGCCCTCGGCGCAGTACTGCTCCAGGCCCGCCCGGCAGTTCTCGCACTCCCGGCAGCTGTCGACCATGCAGCCGACGCCCACCCGGTCGCCGACCGCGAACCTCGTCACGCCGGGGCCGGTCTCCGCGACGGTGCCGGCGATCTCGTGGCCGGGCACCATCGGGAAGATCGCCGAACCCCAGCCCTCGCGGGCCTGGTGGATGTCGGAGTGGCAGATGCCGACGAAGGCGATGTCGATCAGGACGTCGTGCTCCCCCACCGGGCGGCGCTCGATGGTCGTCCTCGCCAGCGGGGCCTTGGCGGCGGGCGTGGCGTAGGCGGCAACGGTGATCACGGCGGACCTCCTGGCGACGGCGGACAGACGGGCGGGGGACGGCCGGGCGCACGGACAGGCGGGCAGGCGGGCAGGTGGGCAGGCCTCCGGGGTGGACGGACCGGGCCCTCCGCTTTCCAGGATCGGCCCGCCGGCCGGTCCGCCGCCACCGATCGCCGGGACGGGCGGCCCGGCCCCGGTCGCCCGGGTCGCCGGCGGGTGCCGGACGCGTGGCAGGGCCGGCGGGCGGCGGGGAGAATGACCCGGAGGGTGGCCACAGGCGAGGAGGACCGACATGCAGGCCCACGGATCCGCGCAGCAGCCCACCACCGAGCTCGACGCCCGCTACAGCTCCGCGCTCCGGCCCCGTCCGGGCGCCGAGGAGGTCACGGCCACCCCGTGGGCCGAGGCCCGGCGCCGCCTGGAGGCCGCCGAGATCTTCTGGCTGTCGACGGTGCGGCCCGACGGCCGGCTGCACGTCACTCCGGTGATCGCCGCCTGGCACGAGGGGGTGCTGTACTTCTCCACCGGCCCGGACGAGCAGAAGGCCAGGAACCTCGCCCACGACGGGCACTGCGCGCTGACGACCGGGGGGAACTCACTCACCGAAGGCCTCGACCTCGTGATCGAGGGCACGGCCGAGCCGGTGACCGATCCGGCGGTGCTGGAAGCGGTGATCACGGCGTACGAGTCGCAGTACGGCTCGCACATCACCTCGCCCGAGGGCACCTTCCACGGGATCGGGGACGCGTTCCGGAACGGGAGCGTGACGGTGTTCGCGGTGGCGCCGGTCACCGCGTACGGCTTCGGCCGGGACGACGGGGTCTACAGCCACACCCGGTGGACGTTCTGAGCGACGGCGGCCGCGGCCGGACGGGCCCCGACGAGCGCCGGGGCGTGGCGGGCCGGCCGAACCGACTCACCACGCCCCGGCGCCACCGGACTGCTCTCAGCCCTCCTGGGCGAGGCTCTTGATCTCCTCGTAGTCCATGCCGAGCCGGCTGAAGACCTGGATCTGCTGCTCGGGCATGCCGAGGCCGACGAGCTCCTTGACCTGGGCGTCGGTCAGCGGCTTGCCCGGGGTGCCGGGCCGGCCGGCGCCGACGGGGGCACCGGGGCCACCGGCCTCACCGGCGGCGGCGCTCACGAGGGCGAGCGTCGCGTTCTGGATGTCCTTGTCGGTGATCTTCACCGCGTCGGTGGGCGCCTGGACCGCCGGGGCGGAACTGTTGAACGCGAGCTTGACCGGGAAGGTGCTGCCCGGGCCGGCCTTGGGCTCCAGCTGCGCGAGGTCGAAGGTGGCCGAGGAGAAGGTGCCGCCCTTCAGGTACAGGTCGACGCCGATCCTGGTGTCGGCCAGGTCGTCCGGGACCTTGGTGGGGAGCTTGCCGAACTGCTCGGGGAGCTTCGCGGAGAGCGGCTTGAGCGCCTTCAGTAGCTCGTCGGTCAGCTGTCGGGCCGGGGCGCTCACCAGGAGGTGCTCGGCGCCGTCCTTCTTGCCCTTGTCGTCGAAGGTGACGGTCCGGGAGAAGACGTCCTTCAGCGAGACGGCCAGCTGCTCGGCGGTCTCCGGGTCCAGCGTGGGCCGGCCGGACGGGGCGGGGGTGCCGGCGTCGGCGGGCTTCTTGGCCGTGTCCGCGAGCTCCTGCAGGTCGAAGGCGACCCACTTGCCGGCCAGCACGTCCTTGACCGGGTTCAGCTCGGTGGGCAGGTCCTCGGCGACCGCGTCCACCTCCGCCGGGTCCTCGCCGACCAGCTTCACCAGGCCCTTGGCGTCGGCGCGCACGTACGCCTTGGCGTCGACCTGACGGAACTCCAGGAGCGCGGTGCCCTTCTTGTCGGCGAGCAGGTAGGAGACGCGCAGCGACTTGTCCGGCGTCACCTCCTTGCCGGCGCCCCGGGTGTTCTTGAAGGTGTCGAGGTCCTTGAGCGGCTTGTCGGCGGCCATCGCGACCGAGATGCTCAGGCCGGACAGCGCCTCGGCGGTCTTCTGCTCGACCTTGTCACCGGTGGCGTTGCCGAAGGCGACGATCTGCTCCGGCGAGGCGTCCACGGAGAAGGTGAGGCCGGCGGCCTTGCTGTCGCCGAGCTTGTCGAAGGCCTTGGTCACCTTCTGGGCGGCGGTGAGCTGCTCGACCGTGCCACAGGCGGTCAGGCCCGCGGCGAGGACGGAGGCACTGACGACGAGGGGAACTGCGCCGCGCGCGGCCCGGCGGATAGCGGTGTTGATGGTACGTCTCCTGTGTGACGGGGCCTGGTGCGGGGGCAGGCCGATCCCTCCCCTGTGGCAGGAAGCGCCACAGCGACGTCACATCTGATCACACAATCCGCAAGGGGTGCGCCATTATTTTGGCATCTCTTGAACACCTGTCCGACACCCGGCCGTGAACGGCCTTGCGTACCACCGCCGGTCGCGCACCGACGGCGCGTCCGAAAGACCTCGCCCCGCGCCGCCGGAGCGCGCCCTCCGTTCGTACCCGGCGGATCCTTCCGCGCCGTCAGGGCGTCGGCGGCGGCGCCGGTCGCGGGCGGCGCAGCTCGGCGTAGACCGACCAGAGCACCGAGACGGCGGGGACGGCGACCACCGCGCCGATCACCCCGGCCGCGATGCTGCCCGCGAGCACCGAGACCGCGACCACCACCGGGTGCAGGCTCACCGCCCGGCTCATCACCAGCGGGTGGAGCAGATGGCCCTCGATCTGACCGATCACCACGATCAGCAGCAGCACCACGATCGCGATCACCGGGCCGCGGGCGGCCAGCGCCACCAGGGCGGCGACCAGCATCGCGATCGGGGAGCCGACCAGCGGGACGAACGAGGCGAGGAACTCCAGCACCGTCAGGGGCAGGGCGAGCGGCACGTCGAGGAGGAACAGCGAGATGCCGACCATGATCGCGTTGCTCGCCGCGACGACGAAGATGCCCCGGGTGTAGCCGGCGAAGGTCCGCCAGGCCACCCGCCCGCCCCGGTCGAGGTGGTCGGCGGCGGCCGGCGGCAGCTGGGCGGCGGTCCAGCCCCACATCCGCTCGCCGGAGTGCAGGAAGAACACCGACATGAAGAGCGCGAGCGCCGCGCCCGTCCCGAGCTCGACCGCCCGGTGGGCGCCGTTGACGACCGTGCTGATCAGCGTCGCGCGGTGCTTGGCGGCGAAGTCGGAGACCTTCTGCTTGAGGTCGTCGAAGGACGTCGGCTCCAGGTGGAGGGGCGGTCCCTTCAGCAGCTTCTCCAGCCGGTCCAGGCCGCCCTGGAACTCCCTGGCGAGGCGTGACACGTCGTCCGCCACGTTCTCGCCGATCAGCGCGAGCAGGCCGGCCGGCAGCAGCAGCGCCACCGCCAGGCCGATCAGGACGGCGAGCGGGCGGGGTACCGCGCGGGCCGCCAGATCGACCAGCGGGCGGATCACCGAGGTGATCACCAGGGCGAGGAAGGCGGCCAGTGTGATCAGGTGGAACTGGCCCAGCACCGTCAGCACCAGGTACGCGGCCACCGCGACTACCAGCAGCCGCCAGGCGTAGTCGGAGAGCCGGCGCAGCCCCGGGCCCGCGCCGGGGGCGGCCGCCGCGGGAGCCGGCCTTTTGCGCGGGCCGGGCCGTCTCACCCGCATGCCGCACCGCCGGCCGCCGCGCCCGCCGGCGCGGCACCACGCGCGGGTGGGCGGCCGCCCGGCGTCGGGGGCCGGCGGTGGGACCGGGGGCTACGGGGGTGCGCAGGCGACATGGATCATGGATAGCGGGTGGGACGCCGCCCGGGCGGTTCCCGCGCCGACGGAGCGGGTGGCCGGGCGGCAAGCGGGTGGCCGGTACGGGGTCGGTGGCCGGCGCGAGGTCAGTGGGCAGTGCGGGGTCGGTGGGCAGTTCGCGGTCGGTGGGCGGTGCGGGGTCAGTGGCCGGTGCGAGGTCAGTGGCCGGTGCGAGGTCGGTGGGCGGTGCGGGCCCGGCGCAGCAGGTAGAGCGCGGAGGCGGCGGCGAGGACGGCCATGCAGGCGGCGAAGACCAGGCCGGCGTCGGCCAGGCCGAGCGGTTCGGCGAGCAGGCCGACCCCGATGACCGGGATCGAGATGCCGAAGTAGGCGACCACGAAGAGCGCCGAGAGTGCGCCGCCGCGGTGCTCGGCGGGAGCGGCGGCGGCGATCGCGCCCACCGCGCCGCGCAGGCCCATGCCCTGGCCGGCGCCGCCCACCAGGGCGCTGAGCACCAGCGGCGGGAGGGTGGTCCGGGCGAGCGAGGCGGCCAGCAGGGCCAGCCCGGCGATGAGCACCAGGCAGCCGAGCGGGATCGCCCGTGCCGTACCCAGGCGGGGCACCAGGAGCTGGCCGAGGGTGGAGGCGAAGAAGGCCGTGAAGACGATCAGGCCGACGACCGCCGAGTTGTGGACGTCCAGGCTCTCGGCGAGGAAGGCGGGGCTGACCGAGGTGAAGACGCCCAGCAGGGCGAAGCCGGCGAAGGCGGCGATCCCGGCCGGCACGAACACCCCGCGGACCTCCGGTGGCAGCGACGGCCGGTGCGGCCGGGCGGTGCGCAGCGGCCGGGCCCCGTCGACCGTCTCCGGGAGGAACCAGAGGACCGCGAACGAAGCGGCGAGCAGCACCAGGTGCACGACGAACGGCAGCACCAGCGGCCCGGGCGCGTACTCGGCGAGCAGCCCCGACAGCAGGGGGCCGCAGCCGAGGCCGCCCATGTTGGCGGCGGTCGCCACGAAGCCCGCCCTGGCCTCGCGGCCCGGTGGGGCGAGTTCCAGCACGTACGCGGTGGCCGTCCCGGTGAACAGACCCGCCGACAGCCCGGACAGCAGCCGCCCCAGGCAGAGCAGCGGCAGACCGCCCTCCGCCAGGAAGGCGACGGCGCTGCAGGCCGCGAGCGCCAGCCCGGCGAGCAGCACGGGCCGGCGGCCGACGGAGTCGGAGACGTTGCCGACGAGCAGCAGGACACCGATCACGCCGAACGCGTAGACGGCGAAGACGACCGTCACCATCAGCTCGGAGAAGCCGAGCTCCGCCTGGTAGCGCCCGTACAGCGGGGTGGGCAGCGTGGTGCCCGCCATGCAGACGGCGAAGGCGGCGGCAGCCCCGAGGTAGCCCAGCCGTCCGGCGGCCGGCCGCGCGATCCGACGATCGGTCATCCGCCCACGCTAGGCACCGGGTCGGCGCCGCGCGGGCCGGGCTGCGCCGAATGGCCGTGGCCCTCCGCAGGAGGAGGGTGCGGACTCAGGGCGTCACGGCGGGACGCGGCACGGATTCGGCGTGCCGCCCGGCCGCCGGTAGCGGTCGTCACGGTGGCCGGGCTCTGAGCCGTGGCGGGACGGGCCCGGACGGCGAGGAGTGGGGGTACCCGCCGCCCGGGTCACGCTCTGCCCACCCGGTCCTCTTCTCACCCGGATCCGGCCGGACAAACCACCCGGTTCCCGGCGCGCGCCCCAGGGGCGTTCCCGATCGCGACACGGCGGGGCCGAGGCTGCCTCCGCTCCGGACGGCCTGGTAGAACGGGACGGCCGGCCCAGGGCGTCAGAGCCGTCCGCACGCCGGGCCGGACCGACCGGCTCCGGCCGCCGTCACCCACGTGCCCACCGAACGCATCGTGACCCGGGGAGCAGTAGTCCATGAGGATCCACCTGACCAGCGTCTTCGTCGACGACCAGGCCGAGGCCCTGCGTTTCTACACCGAGGTGCTGGGCTTCGTGACGAAGCACGACGTCCCGCTCGGCCAGGACCGGTGGCTGACCGTCGTCTCGGCGGAGGATCCGGGCGGGACGGAGCTCCTGCTGGAGCCCAGCGGCCACCCCGCGGTGCGGCCGTACCGGAGGGCGCTGGTCGAGGACGGCATCCCGGCCGCCTCCTTCGCCGTGGACGACGTGCCCGCCGAGTACGAGCGGCTGCGCGCGCTCGGGGTCCGCTTCACCCAGGAGCCGCGCGAGATGGGTCCGGTGACCACGGCGGTGCTGGACGACACCTGCGGCAACCTGATCCAGCTCGTGCACGGCGGGTAGGAGCGGTCACGGCGGCGGGCGGCCTCAGGGAGCCGCCCGCAGGGTGGGCCCGTGCGTCGGACGGTGACGGGCCCGGCCGAACCGGCCGGAACCGCTCCCCCGCCCGTGGGAGCGATCTCGTGGGATCGAGGCGATCACCGGCGGTTGCGTCTCACACCCGCCTCGTCGCGTCACACCCGCCTCGGGCGCCCCGCGGGGCGGCCGAGGGCGCCCACCGCCGCGCCGGCGGCCGTGGCGGCGAGGGCCCAGAGGAAGGCCTGGTCCGAGGCGTCCGACCAGGCCGCCAGCCGGTGGGCCGCCCAGTGGACGTAGGGGATCAGCGCCACCGCGGCGGCCCCGGAGCCGAGGACGGCCAGGACGGGAACCGCGCGGCCGGTCGGCGCGGGGCCGCGCCGCAGGAACCACAGCATCGGCAGCAGGCCCACCGTCAGCACACTCGCCGGCAGCACCCCGGGCACCTTCGGGACCAGCTCGCCGCCGCAGAGGTACGCCGCGAGGCGGACCCAGAGCAGGCAGATTCCCTGACGGAGCAGCAGGAGCAGCAGCTCGCGCGACCGCCCGGCCGGTCCGGCGGCGACCAGCAGCCGGGCGCCCGTGGCCGCCAGCACGCCGGCGAAACCGGCGGTCAGCGCCACGGGCAGGCCCAGCGCCGGACGGCGGGGCTGCTCGGGGACGACGATCGTCTGGTGGGCGGGGTAACTCCGGCGCGACCAGGTGCCGTCGGGGGTGCCGCGCACCAGTCCACCGTCCGGGTAGTGGGCCAGCACCGCCCAGCCCTCCGGCGCGGGGACGATGAACAGGTCGGCGGGGTACCCGGCGCGGCCGCCGGTCGGTTCCGCGCCGGGGGACGGCACGGCGGGGTCGACCGGTGCCCCGTCCACGCCGGTGGGTGACGGAGTCGGGGGCGGGAGCGGCTCGTCGCGCCACGGCGGACCGGGGTCGAACCCGGCCCGCCAGGTCCGGCCGCCGTCCTCGCTGATCTCGATCGGCGAGGTGGAGTCGAGCAGTCGGAAGCACGGCCCCGGCTCGCCCTCCAGGCAATGGCCGTCCTGCGGCCGGCTGTTCCGCCGGGACTTCTCGACGTCACCGGACCGCTTCTCCTCGGTCCAGGTCGCGCCGCCGTCCTGCGACGCCCACCGGCCGGCTTCGGTGTCCAGGATCGCCCGCGCCCCGGCGTGCCAGAGGACGGGCCGCGGCGGCTCCGCGATCTCGGAGGTGGCCACCATGGCGACCACGGCCAGCGGCACGCCCAGCAGCGCCGCCCACCGCCGGGGCCGCCGCGTCGCCCGCGACCGCTTCCACAGCCACCAGGAGACGCCCAGCGCCGGCAGGGCCAGCAGGTCGCTCCGGTCCCCCTGGATCCGGCTCGGTACGCCGCTCCACGACCAGACGGTCGAGGCGAGTTCGCCACCGGCCTCGCCGGACTTCGCGACGGTGAACATCACCGCCGTGACCACCAGCCCGGCGATCGCCGGGCGGTCACCGCGCAGGCGCAGCAGCGGCGTCAGCAGGAGGGCCAGGACCACCGGCGAGACCAGCATCCACGCCAGGTCGCTGACCTTCCCGGTGACCGCGCCCGGCCAGAGCCGTTTGGCGACATGGTCGTTGACCAGCAGCACCAGCACCGCGCCCGACGTCCCCGGGTGCCCCGCCCAGCGGACGACCGGCCGGACCGCTCCCCACTCCCCCGTCCCGCGCATTCCCCGAGCCTCCCCCGCCCGTGGCACGGGCACGCCGCGCACCGTGTTCCGAACCGGACACAGGTGGATGACGGAGCGTCAGGTTCCGGAAGCCGGTGGCGCCCGGCGCCGGTCGCCACCGGTCCCCGGGCTACCGCGGGGGGCACTCCAGGACCAGGCGGATCTCGGTGACCTCGTACCCGGCACGATCGAACGCGGCGGCCATCGGGACGTTGACGGTGTCGGTGGTCGCGGTGATCCGCTCGGCGCCCGCCGCCGCGTGGAAGCGGGTGATCTCGGCCAGGATCTCGTCGATCAGGCCCCGGCCGCGCTGCTCCGGCACGACGCCCAGGTAGCCGACGTTGCGGTGGTAGGGCGTCGCGGAGGGGATCGCCATCCCGGCCGGCGTGCCGTCCGGGAGCTCGGCCAGCCGCCACCACGAGCGCTCGCCGGGGCAGCTCAGGTAGAACTCGAAGTCCTCCCGGGCCAGTTGCCCGGCGTCCATGGTGAGCAGCTCGTTCTGCGTCGCCAGGTCGAGGCTGTCCTGCGAGAGGCGCACGAAGGCCTCCAGGAACTCCTCGTCGGTGCCCTCCCGGAAGACCAGCCGCCCGGTCGGTTCGGCGGTCCCGCGCCGCGGGGTCCACTCGTAGCGGAGCCGCTCGATCTCCCGGGTCAGACCGGCCCGCCCCGCCGCCTGCCGGCGCCAGGCGACCGCCTCCGCCAGCTCGGGCTCCGCCCGCCAGCCGCGCGGCAGCGAGATGTTGTAGCCCGGACGGTTCCCGAAGGCGGCGTGGCCGGCCTCCAGCAGGGCGGTGGCGACAGCGGCCGGATCGGCCACCCCCGCGCGGACCTGGAGGCAGTCCAGCGCGATCGGGCGCTCGCTGTCGGAACGGCCCCACCACAGGGCGCGGGCCAGGATCCCGCCGTCCTCGTCCTGGGCGACCCAGACCCACTCGGGGCGGATCCGGTTCTCGGCGAGCTCCTCGCGGACCTTCTCGGCGGTCAGGGCGGGGACGGGGCCGTCGGCCGGGTAGGCGACGGCACGGTCCAGGTCGGAGGGGTCTGCGGTAGCGGCACGGAAGATCATCCGGAGATGATCACACAAGCCCGACCGCCCGGCCAGCTCCGTCCGGCGGGGTGGTGATCTCGGTGGGGTGACGACCTCCCGGGGAACCGCCTCCCGGGACGGCGCGTGCGCGGCGGCAGGCGCCCCGAGTGCGCTGTCGCACCCCCTGTCGCCGACGCGGTGGCCGGGGCAGGATGGCCCCGTTGTCGCACCGTACACGAAGGGATACCGATGGGGAGCCACGAGAAGCCCGCACCCGACCCGGGGCAGGGCGATCCCCCGCCGGGGAACGCGGACGGCCAGGTCCCGAAGCCGCCACCCGGCGGCGGGAAGCACAAGAAGTGATGCCCGACCTGGCCCTCCTACGGGCGCGGCTGGACGCGGCGATGGCCGCGCGCGGGGCCTGGCCCGGGCGGTCGCCCTGGCTGCGCGAGGCCGTGGCGGCCCTGCCGCGCGACCTGTTCGCGCCGGACCGGCTGTGGCGGTGGGACGGGCGGGACTACCGGCCGGTGGACCGCGCCACCGATCCCGACAGCTGGGCGCGGGAGCTGTACGCCGACCAGGACGCGGCGGCGGTCACCCAGCTGACCGGCGGGCTGCCCTCCTCAAGCCTGTCCTCCCAGGCCGTCGTGGTGGACATGCTGGACTCACTGCTGATCGAGCCCGGACAACGGGTCTGGGACATCGGTACGGGCCAGGGCTGGAATGCCGCCCTGGTCGCCCGCCGGGCCGGTCCGGGCCGGGTGGTCTCCACCGAGTCGGACGCGGGGCTGGCCGCGTTCGCGCGCGGCCGGCTGGCCGCCGTCGACGCCGCCGTCGAGGTGGTGACGGCCGACGCGACCGGAACACCGCCCCCGGGCGGGCCGGTGGACCGGGTGATCGCCACCTACGCGGTCGACCGGGTGCCGTGGGTCTGGGTGGCGGCGACCCGCCCCGGCGGCCGGCTGGTCCTCCCGTGGGGGCGGCTCGGGCACGTCGCCCTCGACGTCGCCGCCGACGGACGGAGCGCGTCCGGCTGGATCCAGGGCCTCGCGCAGTTCATGGGCGACCGCACCACCGACCCGGCCCCGACGACGGGCCCGGGCGCCTACGCGGCGGTGCGCGGTACCGGCGCCCCCGAGGCTAAGCACATGATCGACCGCGACCTCGCGCCCCTGCGCGAGGACTGGGACCTGCGCTTCGCGCTGCGCGTGGCCGTACCGGACGTCGCGGTCTTCACCGCCGCAGACGAGGACGGCGTCTCGGCCTGGGCCCACGACGGCGACCGCTCGTGGGCGGCACTGTCGGCGGCCGGCGACGACACGGTCACCGTCTACCAGGGCGGCCCCCGGCGCGTCGGCGACGAGTTGCTGAGCGCCTGGGACCAGTGGGACGGGCTCGGGCGGCCGACCCCGTACGACTACGGGATGACGGTGCTGCCGGACGGCCAGTTCCTGTGGCTGCGCGATCCCGGGTCGGGGCCGCGGTGGCCGGCCGACGCGGGGCCGACCACGCCGGACGACCGGGCCCCGGCCGTCGCCAGGAGACCGTGAACTCCCTTACGGACAAGGGGAGCCCGACCGCCCGGCCACCTCCGTCCGGCGGGGTGGCCGGTCTGCGGGGGTCAGGCGGCGTGCGCCGCGAGGAAGGCTCCGGCGTGGGCGGCGGCCTCCTCCTTGCTCGCGCACCGGGTGTCGGCGGCGCCGCGCGTGCCGTCCGCGCCCTCGCCCGACCAGCTCCAGCCGCCGGACTCCGGGGCCCGCACCAGCTCGGCCGTACCGCCGAACAGCCGCAGGGCCGCGCCTGCCCGCCCCGCGGGGCGGGTGACCGCCTCGGGCCACTTCTTGCGCGCGCCCTGCCGGGTGATCCCCCACACCGCGCCGAGCTGCTCGTAGCTCGCGCCGTAGGAGCCGGCGGTGCCGGCCGCGATCGCCGTCAGCCGCTTGACCTCCGCGTCCACCACCTTCCAGGCGGCGAGGACGGACAGGGTCACCTCGACCGGCTCCGCCTCCCACATCCGCTCCTCGGGCAGCCCGGACGTGCGCGCGTGGAGGGCCGAGGCGAGCGGATTCAGGGCGTCGAGGAGCGCCTTGGCCAGCTGCGCCTGCTCTTCCAGGGTGATCTCAGCCGAAGTCATGCGACAACTCTAGTTTCCGAAAATGCATCTGGCAACCTTTGTTACCGAGCGCGGACACGAAGCGACGGACGATCGGACGGGGTGTCAGAAACCTTGCGGCGGAGCGAGGATGGCTCGGCACCCGGGGCGCACCCGGGTGGCGAGCACGCGACCCGACCCGCCCGACAGGGCGCGAACGGGTGAAGCATGTCACGGCTTCGCCCCGTCCCCCGGCGGGGCCCGGGCGGGTAGGTTCCTGCGTCCAAGGGGAGGAGACTCCCCCTTCGGGCGCAGGTCCCACCGTCAAGAGTTCCTCCGACGAGAGAGGCACGAGTGATGTCTGCACAGGACGCCACGCACCACCCCCCGCTGCGCATCGGTGTGGTCGCCGAATCGGCCACCGGGGAGACCCGCGTCGCCGCGACACCCTCGACGGTGCGCGGGCTGCTGGCGCTCGGCTACGAGGTCGCGGTCGAGTCCGAGGCCGGCGCGGCCTCCGGCTTCGCCGACGAGGCCTACACCGAGGCCGGCGCGCGGATCGGGGACGCCTGGCGGGCCGACATCGTCCTGAAGGTCAACGCGCCGTCCACCGACGAGATCGCCCGGCTGAGTGACGGCGCGACCCTGGTCGGCCTGCTCGCACCGGCCCAGCGGCCCGACCTGCTGGAGGCGCTGTCCGCGCGCCCGGTCACCGCGCTCGCCCTGGACGCGGTGCCGCGGATCTCGCGCGCGCAGTCGATGGACGTGCTCAGCTCGATGGCGAACATCGCCGGGTACCGGGCCGTGATCGAGGCCGCCCACGTGTTCGGCCGCTTCTTCACCGGCCAGGTGACCGCCGCGGGCAAGGTCCCGCCGGCGAAGGTCCTGGTGGCCGGCGCCGGCGTGGCCGGGCTCGCCGCCATCGGCGCCGCCTCCAGCCTGGGGGCGATCGTCCGGGCGACCGACCCGCGGCCCGAAGTCGCCGACCAGGTCAAGTCGTTGGGCGGCGAGTACCTCCCCGTGCGGGTCGCCCAGGAGGCGAGCACCGACGGCTACGCCAAGGCGACCTCCGCCGACTACGACCGGGCCGCCGCCGAGCTGTACCACGCGCAGGCCCAGGACGTGGACATCGTGGTCACCACCGCGCTGATCCCCGGGCGGACCGCCCCGCGGCTGCTCACCGCCGCGGACGTGGCGGCGATGAAGCCCGGCAGCGTCGTGGTGGACATGGCCGCCGCCCAGGGCGGCAACGTCGAGGGAACGGTGGCGGGCCGCACGGTGGTCACCGCCAACGGCGTCACCCTGATCGGCTACACCGACCTCGCGGCCCGGCTGCCCGCCCAGGCCTCCCAGCTGTTCGGGACCAACCTGGTCAACCTGCTCACCCTGCTGACCCCCGGCAAGGACGGGCGGCTGGTCCTCGACTTCGACGACGTGGTCCAGCGCGCGGTGACCGTGGTCCGGGCGGGCGAGGTCACCTGGCCGCCACCGCCGGTGGCCGTCTCGGCCGCGCCCGCCGCGCAGCCCGCGGCCGCGCCGGCCGCGCCGGAACCGAAGCGGCCCCGGCTCACCCCGGCCGCCCGCTTCGGCCTGATCGGCCTCGGCATGCTGGCGATGTTCCTCCTCGTCGCCGTGGCACCGGCCCAACTCGCCGAGAACTTCACGGTGTTCGCGCTCGCGGTGGTCATCGGGTACTACGTGATCGGGAAGGTCCACCACGCCCTGCACACCCCGCTGATGTCGGTGACCAACGCGATCTCCGGGATCGTCGTGGTCGGCGCGCTGCTGCAGATCGGACACGGGGGTGCGCTCGTCACCGTCCTGTCCTTCGTGGCCATCCTGCTGACGAGCGTGAACATCTTCGGCGGCTTCGCCGTCACCCGCCGCATGCTGTCCATGTTCTCGAAAGGCTGAGCCCCGATGACTACCACGACGGCCGCCCATGCCGCGGACCTGGTCGCCGCCCTGTTGTTCATCCTCAGTCTGGCCGGGCTGTCCCAGCACCGCACCTCCCGCGCCGGGGTCGTCTACGGCATCGCCGGCATGGCGCTCGCCCTGGTCGCCACCGTCGTGCTGGCGTCCCGCAGCATCACCGCCGGCGCGGTCGCCCTGATCGTCGTCGCGATGGCGCTGGGCGCCGTGATCGGGCTGTGGCGGGCCCGGCAGGTCGAGATGACGCAGATGCCGGAACTGATCGCCGTGCTGCACAGCTTCGTCGGCCTCGCCGCGGTGCTGGTCGGCTGGAACAGCTACCTGGAGGTCGAGTCGCGGGGCTCGGCCCAGGTCGCCGTCGCCGCCGACCTGCTGCGGATCCACCACGCCGAGGTCGTGATCGGCATCTTCATCGGCGCGGTGACCTTCACCGGCTCCGTCGTCGCCTTCCTCAAGCTGTCCGGCCGGATCGCCTCGCGGCCGCTGATGCTGCCCGGCAAGAACGCGCTGAACCTCGGCGCGCTGGGCGTGTTCGTCGCGCTGACGGTCTGGTTCACCGTCAGCCCGGGCCTCGGCCTGGTGATCGCGGTGACCGCGCTCGCCCTCGCGCTGGGCTGGCACCTGGTGGCCTCGATCGGCGGCGGCGACATGCCCGTCGTCGTCTCGATGCTCAACAGCTACTCGGGCTGGGCCGCGGCCGCCGCCGGGTTCCTGCTCGACAACAACCTGCTCATCGTCACCGGCGCGCTGGTCGGCTCCTCCGGCGCCTACCTCTCGTACATCATGTGCCGGGCGATGAACCGCTCCTTCATCTCCGTCATCGCCGGCGGCTTCGGCATCGAGGCGCCGTCCGGCGGGACGGAGGAGCAGGGCGAGCACCGCGAGGTGCGCGCCGAGGAGGCGGCGCGGCAGCTCGCACAGGCCCGGTCGGTCGTCATCACCCCCGGGTACGGGATGGCGGTGGCGCAGGCGCAGCACCCGGTCGCCGAGCTCACCCGCCGGCTGCGCGAGCGCGGCGTCGACGTCCGCTTCGGGGTCCACCCCGTCGCCGGGCGGCTGCCGGGGCACATGAACGTGCTGCTCGCCGAGGCGAAGGTCCCGTACGACATCGTCCTGGAGATGGACGAGATCAACGACGACCTCGCCGCCACCTCCGTCGTCCTCGTCATCGGCGCCAACGACACCGTGAATCCGGCCGCCACCGACGACCCGACCAGTCCGATCGCCGGCATGCCGGTGCTGCGGGTGTGGGAGGCGGAGCAGGTGATCGTCTTCAAGCGGTCGATGGCCTCCGGCTACGCCGGGGTCCAGAACCCGCTGTTCTTCCGCGAGAACACCGCCATGCTCTTCGGCGACGCCAAGCAGAGCGTCGAGGACATCCTGCGCGCCCTCGACGACGACGGCCGGGACGCCCCGGCCCCGGCCGCCCGCCGGACGGCGGCGGCCGGCCGGAGCGCCGGGTAGACCCCGGC
>NZ_JBHWUI010000134.1:0-17999 GCF_042737525.1 Kitasatospora sp. NPDC059973
GCATCAGCTGTACCCGCTGCGCTCTGCCGCAGCGGGGCGGCCCGGGCGCATGCTGGCAGGGGGAGCACCGGAGAGGAGGCGCGGACATGGACGCGCAGGACCGGGAACCGGTCGAGGGCGAGGTCGTGGTGCCGCTCAGCGTCGAGGAGGCGCGGGCGCTTACGACGGAGGTACGGGAAGCGATCGAGGACGTCCGGCAGGTGGCGGGGCGGCTCGCCGAGCGGGTGAAGCGGGCACACGACGCCCGGGTCTGGGAGGTGCTCGGCTACCCGTCGTGGGCGGAGTACGCGAAGGCCGAGTTCGGCGTCTCGCGGTCGCACGCCTACCGGCTGCTCGATCTCGCGCGGTCGGCCGAGGAGATCACGGCGGCGGTGGTGACGCTGGGCGTGCTGGCGCCGGTGTCCCACGCGGGGGACATGCTCGCGCTCGATCTGCCGATCCGGGCGGTCGTCGAGCTGCGCGGGCGGATGGGAGAGGTGCGCGAGCTGCTCGTCGAGCGGCTGGAGCAGGTCGCGGCCGAGGGTCCGGGGCGGCTCGCGCCCGAGCTGGTGGCCGCGGTGGTGGCGGACGTCGTCGCCGAGGTGCGGGCCCGGCCGGATCTCGCCGAGGAGGACCTCGACGAGATCGAGGTCCCGCCCGGAGCGCCGTACACCGCGGAGGACGTTCGCCGGGGCCGGCGCCTGGTCGCCGAGCTCACCGACTGCGACCGGCAGCTCGGCATGCTGGCGCTTGAGGTCGTGCCGGCGTACCGCTCGGAGGCGGGTGCGGCCCTGGGCCCGCTCGGCGTCCTGGCGGACGAGCTCGGCGAGGACGTCGAGCTCCTCCTCGCCTGCCGCCGGTACGCGGTCACCGGGGACTACCGGGCCGTCGAGGAGTACCGGGCGCAGCCGCTCGCCGGGGCGGCCGGGTAGGGCGGCGCCGCCTTCTCGCACTGTCGCCCGATCGGGTGAAACCGGAATCGCGCCCGGGGCTGGCTGCCACGGTGCCGGCAGGACTGCTGACGGTCGGCTGTCGGGGCGGGCGGCGGTCCGTCGTGGCCGGAGGTGCGCGACGCTGGAAGGGTGCCCACGCGACGCAAGGTGCCGGACCCGGTGATGCTGCGCCCGCCGGTGCCGTTGATGCAGCCCCGGCCGGTGCCGGTGCTGCCGGCCGAGGACGGCATGCCCGGCGGCGTGGTGTACGAGATCAAGCTCGACGGGGTTCGGTGCTGCGCGGCGCGCACCGAGGCCGGGGTCGAGCTGTGGTCGCGCCGCGCGCGGGGGTTGAACGGCCGGTTCCCCGAGGTGCTGCCGGCGCTGGCGGATCTCCTCGCGTCGGGGGTCGTCCTCGACGGCGAGCTCTGTGCGTTCCGGGGTGGCCGGCTGGCTTTCACCGAGCTTCTGCGCTCGCCACGGTCGAGGGCGGCGGATGGGGTGGCGGTGAGCTACGTCGTGTGGGACGTCCTCGCGGTGCCGGGCCGGGACGTGCGCGGCCTGCCGCTGGTCGAGCGTCGCGAGCTCCTGGCCGAGGTGCTCGCCGAGGCCCGGCCGCCGGTCGAGCGGGTCATGGCCACGAGGAGCCGGGAGACGGCGCTCGGCTGGTACCGAGACCTGCATAGCGTCGGGGTCGAGGGCCTGGTCTGCAAGGCGGCTGCGGCGCCGTACCGGCCGGAGTCGGCTTCGTGGGTCAAGCTGCGGCACGCGGAGACGACCGATGCCGAGCTCGTCGGGATCGTCGGTGACCCGGCCCGGCCCGAGGCGGTGCTCGCCCGGCTGCCGGACGGCCGGCAGGCGACGACGTCGCCTCGCCTCACCGTCGTGCAGGCTCACCAGGTGGCGCAGGCGGTTCGCGGCCGGCTGCGCCCCGACTCCGAGAAGTCGTCTCGGGTGCACTGGGTGGCCGAGCCGCGGCCGGTGGCCGAGGTGCTGCTCGGCTCCGGCCGTCACGGGCGGGCGCGGTTCGTCAGGATGCGGCCGGAGGAGTAGCGCGCTGCTACCGCCGCTGTGCTGCGGGCCGGGCGGAGCGCATCCCGGCGGCGGCGCCGATGGTGGACACCGTGGCGGCCGACACGGGCCGCAGCGGGGTGACGGTGGCGGCTGGCTGCGGACGGGCGGCGGCGAGGGAGTGGGGGAGGACGGCGGCCAGGCCCTCGGCGATCTCGCGGATCGTGGGGTCCTCGGAGGGGCGGGCGAGGAGGGCTCGGGCGAGGAGGAGTGCGGACTCGACGGCGGCGGCGGGGACGCGGACCATGCGCAGTGAGGCGATGGCGTCGAGGGCCTGCTCGGCGTCGTCGCCGGGGGTGGCGGGTTCGGGTGCCGGGTGGGGGTTGAGCCAGGCCGGGGCGCGCTGCGGGGAGCGGGCGGCGGGGGAGTCGAGTCCGGGGCCGAGGGCGCGGCGGGGAGTGCGGGTCACGCCGGGCTCAACGACGGGGGCAAGGTTGCGTGATGGCTCCCCCGAGCGGCTGGTGACGCGGGATGATCGGGGGATGGCTGACGAGACTCTCCCCATCGGCACGGACCCCGCGCAGGGTGCCGTGCAGTCCGCGCTTCGACTCGCCGCGCCTCGGGTGCGCACGGTTGATGACCACATGTTCCGGCCCTTCGGTAACGGGGCGTCGGCGTCGTTCCGGCTGCAACTGTTCACCGCGGAGGGTCAGCGGCCGGTGGCGGTGGCCTCGCAGACCATGCACGAAGGCATGAGCCTGACCAACGCGGCGGAGTCGTACGCCGCCGCGGTGTGGGAGCGGCACTGTCCGGGCGAGGAGCTCCCGCCGGTGTGGGTGCAGCGGCATCTGCACGACCGCGAGGGCGGGACGAAGGACCGGTTCGAGCTGGTGACGTTCGGCGAGGCCGAGCCGTACCGGCTGCGCTCGCCGAAGTGGCGGGCCATCTCACCCGAGCAGTTGGCGGAGCTCGTCGGCGGGCCGGTCGCCGAGGACCGCGGGGCCGGGTACGTTCCGCGCGAGCCGCTCCCGGAGCCCGAGCCGCAGTTCGAGGTGATGGCGGTGTGGCGGCTGTCCAGACCCGAGCCGTTCCGGGCGCCCAAGTGCATGCCAGCAGGAACGCGGTGGTGGAGGCGTTGGCTTCGGCAGGCGGTGCCGTCGCACCGGGTGCGTGACTGCTGCTGGTACCACCGGGGCGACTGGCACGCCGTCAACCGGATGGCTCTGGCGTTCCTCGCCGAAGGGGTCGAGGCCGGTGTCGCAGTCGAGGACATGGCGCGCTTCGCCGACGAGCGGTCGGCGGCGGCCGGCGCCGACAAGTGGCAGCGGCAGGCGCTGGACTCGCTGTTCAGCCTGGCCGTGGCGATCACGCCGAGCGAGGGCGGCGGGTTCGTGAACGGTCAGCACCGGGCGCAGGCGATGTTGGATGCGGGGGTGCGCCGCACGGTCGTCGTCCGCGACGTGTGGCCGGAGGGGGCCTGACCGCATCGGCGATCGGCGCGGTCGCGCCGTGTTGTCTGTGGCGGCCGGTAGTGTCCTCAGCCGTGGGTCGCGCCGCCCACGGACCTTGCGGTCACTCCTTTTCTCCCCGCCCGTGCGGGGCACCATCGGACCGCGCAGATAGACGGACGAGCACAGCTCGTCGAGGCATTGACCTCCTCTCCTGGGCCTTCGGCCCCAGGCACCATCACCTCGGCCTTCGGGCCGCAGGTCCCACTGACGGGCGCAAGTTTTTCGGCTGCCTGAAATCTGAGGAGAGACATGGACAAGATGCTCGGCGAGTTCCTCGACCCGGACGCCCCCGGCGTCACCAAGCTCGCCCACATCGACGCCGCCGACGACGAATACTGCGGAGTGCGGATCTACCACACAGGCCGGCTCTTCGTGGTGACGTCGATCGAACGCGGCGACCTGATCATCGCCGGGTCTGACCTGGCGTACGAAGCGGCGGCGATGGCGGCCGGCTCGCTGATCGGCTACCAGTGGCAAAACGGGGAGTCGCTGCCGGACGGCGGGGTGCAGGACTGGTCGAAGACCGTCGCGCAGGGCCGCGAGATGCTCAGCGAGCTGGCGTACTGGGACACGCTCCTGATCTCGCGAGTCCCGAAGAAGGCGGATCTGCCCGGCTGACGGGCAGTGAGCGCGACGGCCCCGGAGTCTCGCCACTCCGGGGCCGTCGCACGTTTTCAGACGAATGGCGGCGCGCGGGGTGCCCAGTGGCGGCCGGTCGGGAAGCCTTGAGGGGTGACGACTTCCCGCGGCGCGTCGCCGCTGCTCGCGCGCGCCCGGGCCTGGGGAGGTGATCCCCGCCGGGCAGGGCGCCGGCTGCTGGTGTGGCTGCTGCTGGCGGTACCGGTCGGGCTGTTGGCAGGGGAAGCGGCCCGGGGGGTGTCGTGGCTGATCGGCCAGGTCGCCGCACTGGAGCTGCCGGGACCGCTGGCGCTGTTCCCGGGCCTGCTGCTGTTGCTGCTGGCGCTGAGCTGCCGGGGGATGCACGAGACGTTCCGTCCGCCGGTGGGCGAGGTCTGGTGGTTCCTGACGGTGGCCGGGGTCAGCTCGCTGTTCGCCCTGGCGTGACGAGTCCCGCCTCCGTGGCCGCGGGGGGCGCGGGCGGGCGCAGCAGGACCGGTGAGCCCGGGTGTGCGGGGTGGAATCCGGCGTGGGTGTAGAGCCGTTGGAGTCGGTCGCTGGCGGCGGTGGCCGCGAGGCCGAGGCCCTCGGTGTCGGCCCACCTCAGGGTCTGGCGGACCAGGTCGCGCGTCGCCTGCCCGTCCCGGCCGCCGGCGAGCCCGCCGACTTCGCCCCACGGGCCGGTGCGGCGCAGCGGCGCGAGGACGCAACGCAGTTCGGCGCTGCGGCGGGCCGCGTCGAGGAGGTGCACGAGCTGCCAGGCGAGGGCGACAAGTTCTGCGCCGAGGACGGTGGGCACGGCAACGCGGACTCCGGTGGGGCCGGCGAGGGCATGGCCGGCGGCGGCTGCCGCGAGGGCGGCCGGCAGCATCACGGCGAGCAGGCCGACGACGGCGGCGGGCAGGAGCACCAGGGCGCCGAGCAGGTGCCAGCGCAGCCGGCGGGGCTGCTGGACGCCGAGGGTTGACGGGCCGACGGCGAGCACGCTGCCGGCGGTGTGCTGGACTCCGAGGTTGAGCAGCCACACGGGGGTGAAGACGGCGCGTAGCGGGCCGGGCGGGATGCGGGCCGGGGCGAACGCCTGGGCGGAGACGGCGGCGAGGCGAGGTAGGTCTCGCCACCGGGGCGTGAGGTGGGGCGGGGGAGTGCACTCCCGGCGGCTGGTCATGATCGCGAGTCTACGAACCGGCGGGGGCGGGGCGGGGCGACCGAACCCGCCCGCCAGGGTGCACCGTGGCCGGTTTGGTTGACGGGGCCCGCGCGTGTTTCCCGCGGGAAACAGGCCGGGCGGCCCGGCGGGAGGTCGCCGGGCGCGGGGAGATGCGGCGCGTTTGTGCAGGTGGGACCGTTCCCGCCAATCCGTGCACCCCTCGCGGTACCAAATCCGCCAATCCGTGCACCCCGCCCCATCTGCACGTATGCGTGCTGCTCATAGCCTGTGCGTGCTGCTCATGACCGCTGGTCGGGGCGGTGGGCGGCGAGCACTTCCGCACGGGGGCGGGTTCGGTGTCGCAGACCTCGGGCAGACTGGCCGGGTGACCACGACACCGGATCAGACCTCGATCAGCTCGCGGATTCGCCTGCACCTGTGGGGGATCGCCTGCGCCCCGTTCGCCGTCGCCCTGGTGGCGTTCGCCGTCGCGCGCCTGACACTCCTTCCGCTGGTGGAACGGTCGTCGCGGTGGGAGTACGCGGCGGTCGGCGTGGTGGCCGTCGGCTACGCCATCTTGCGCGGCCGGAAGCTCGCGGGGCGGGTGGCGGCCGGCAACGTGCTGGCCTGCGAGGCGCTGCTCGCCACCCGGGCGCCGCAGAGCGCGGAGGAGGCCCGGGCCTACGGGGCGGCGGCGCGGCGGCTGGCCAGGGTGGCGACGTCGAGGGTCGCGGGGGTGGTCCCCCGGCTTCCCCGCCCCGTGCGGCGCGCCGTCGAGGCGGCACTGAGGGAAGACGACTTGGCCGGCCAGACGTCGCCGCGCCCCGCAACGGTGGCACTGCTCGAAGCGGTGGCCGCCGCCCACGGCCCGTGGGTGGACGCCTTGGACCTGACCGACCTGCGGAGCAAGCAGGCGCCCGCCCGCCCCTGACCGCACCCCCCCAACCGCGCGCAGCCCCGGAGTTCGAGGACTCCGGGGCTGTCGCATGTCCGGCGACGCCGGGCCGGCGGCGTGTTTCCCGCGGGAAACACGCCGCGGTCAGGCCGGGTCGGGAGCGCTGGCAATCTCGCGGAGCCGGTCAGCCGCGGTGCGGCAGTCGCCGCCCGCGCGGTGGCCGCCGTTGAGGCGCTGCCAGGTGTACGAGCCGTGGTACTCGCTCCACTGGCCCGCGAACACGGCGTACTGCTCCATGGCGCAGTCCTCCCACCGCTGCGCCTCGATCCACTCGGCGACGGCCGGGTGGTCGTCCCACCGGGGGAGGATCAGCGGCGGCCGGAGCGGGGTCATCTCGCGGTGCCAGCGGTCGAGTTCGTGCGCGAGCCGGGCCCGGTCGAACTCCCGGTTGTAGATCACGATCCGGCGCCCGGCGAGGGCCTCGGTCAGGGCGGGGAGCAGCTCGCCGAAGGTGGGCACGCCGGGGGCGGTGACCATGTCGTCGGTGATGCCGTGGATCTCGGTCGCCTCCTCGGGGATGGGCTCGCCCGGGTTGACGAGCGTGTCGAGGATCTTCTCGCCGGCGGCGGTGTACGCGGCGATCTCCACGATCCGGGCCGTGCTGTGGAGTCCGGTGGTCTCGGTGTCGAGGATGGCGGTCGCCGGGTCGGCGAGCAGCTCGCGGGCCCAGGTGCGGACCGGCTCGACCTCGGGCCAGCGCTGCCGGTACGCGAGGCGCTCGGCCTCCTCGCGTGCGGCGATCTCGGCGGTCTTGCAGGGCTCGCAGGTCCGCGGCACCCACCACGGGTAGCCGGCGCGGGCCTCCTCGGCTGCGCGGGCGGCGGCGACCTCCTCGGCGGTGGCGGTCTGCACCCCGCAGCGCGGGCAGGCCCGGTCCTCAAGCGCGCGGACGACGGCCCGGGCCCGGTCGAGGTGCTCGGCGCAGGCCAGGCAGTTGCCGCCCTGGCCGGTGCTGGCGCTCTGCTCGAAGACCGTCGTGCAGCGGCGGCAGGTGTGCCAGTGGAGTTCCTGGTCGGCGCTGCGGCACGGGCCGCACCAGCGGGCCGGCCGGTCGAGGGTGTACACGTGGCCGCCGCGCACGATCCCGGGGAAGACCTGCGAGCAGGCCGCGCAGGTCCGCCGCTCGGTCATGACTTGCTGCTGCGCCGGGGACGGGGGGCGCTTGCCGATCGAGTCGGCGAGGTCGTACAGCGGGACGTAGTCGGAGCTGCGGTGCGGCATCGGCAGGTCGAGCCAGGCGGCCGGCTTCTGGTCGTCCAGGACCCGGCGGCCTTGCGCGCCGAGCTGGTTCACGGTGAACAGCTGCGAGGGGGCCAGTCCGGGGCGGTACACCGGGGCGGCCTTGAAGGTGGCGATCGGCTGGGGTGCGGGAGTGGGTTCGGGGGTCATCGGGGAGTCCTTCCGTCGGGTGGCACGAAACCTGACATACCAGGCAAATGGTCGTCAAGTACCTTGATTCGCAACATAGTTGGACGAATACCCCCCTACTACGCACATGTACGCGAGGGGAAATTCACCCGGTCGGGCGGCGCCGCGTCCTGCCCGGGGCGGCCGGGAACGACGCCGGCGCCCGGCCCCATCGGGGGCCGGGCGCCGGTCGGTTCGGCGGCGTGCCGGTCAGCAGGTGCACACTCCGGCCGGCACGCATCCGGCCTGGTGCATGAACTCGGCGACGGAGCGGGCGAGGAGGTGCTCGGCCTGGGCGCCGGTGGCGCCGCCGGTGATGCCGTCGCGGACGGCGGCCTCCTCGGCTGCGCGCAGCTCGTAGACGTCGGCGGGGCTAAGCCACGGCATCTCGGCTGGCGGGGCGAATTCGTCCACCCAGGTCCACCGGCCGCCGAGCGCGGGTGTGCTGCGGGTGAAGCGCAGCAGCGGCACGGTCCTGCCCTCGCTCCGCTGGACGGTGACGAGCACCAGGCCGAGCGCGTGCATGCGGTGCAGCAACCGGCCGACGTCGGCCAGGCCGGGCGGGGCCTCGGCGCTGGCGAGCCGTGCGGCGACCTCCTCGCCGGTGACGACGAGCGGCCCGTCGAGGGTGTGGAGGGGGTACCGGCCGGCGCGGACCAGGGCGGCGAGGGCAATCGCGGCGTTGGGGACGTGGTCGCTGTAGAGGCCGGCGAGCTTGACGGCGTCGGCGGCCTGGTGGGGGCCGAGGCTGTCGAGGTGCCGCCGGTCTACGTCGCTCAGGCCGATGTCGTACACCCGGTACCACCGCTCGTAGAGCTCGCCCGGGGGGTGCATGCCGCGCAGGCCCGGCAGGGGGGTGCGGCCCGGCTTGCCGGGCTTGTGGCGTCCCATCACCAGGCCGGGAGGGAGTCGAGGCCGAGGTCGCGGGCCGGGGAGTGGGGGCCGAGCGGGGGGACGTCCGACAGCTGCCACGTCCCCGGGCCCTCCCACGGGTTGGGGCCGCTGACGGCCGGGTCGGGGTCCGGCCCGCCGGGGAAGTCGTCCGGCTCGGGGAAGTCGTCTACTTCCGGGAAGTCGTCCACCTCGGGGAAGTCGTCCGGCTCCGCGTGCTCGGCGTTGAAGTCGTACCCCGGCTCGCCGTAGCCGTCTTCGTCGTCACCGTAGGCGCCGCCGTCGTAGTAGGGCTCCCCGCCGTCGTAATCGTCGTCGTCTTCGTCGTCCCCGAGAAGGTCGCCGGCGTCGCCGTCCTCCGCGCGGTCGGCGCCGGGGAAGTTGGGGTGCCGGACGCCGGCGTAGACCAGGGTGGACGTGCTCGGGCCGAAGCCCGTTTCGATCGGCCGTTGCTCGCCCCATGGGATCTCGGGGAGTTCGACGCCCTGCTCGACGGCCGCGCCGCACGCGCTGCACCGGTACTCGTCGTACCAGGCGGTGACGGAGAACATCGACCCCGGGTAGCGATCGGCGTGGACTAGTCCGCCGTCGCACGGGCCCTCGGCTTCGTCGTCCTCGGGGTCCTGCGCCCAGTCCTCGGCGTCCGGGCATCCGGCGCCGTGGTGGCACTTCCCGGAGCAGCGGCAGGGCTGGTCGGGTCCGGCCGGACGCCACACGGCCTCGGCGCGGGCGCGCTGGGCGGGGGTGGCGTCGGCCGGCAGGGCGCTGACGCCGAGTTCCTCGGCGGTGATGCCCTCGGCAGACTCGGCCGGGGTGGGCTGGCGGGTGTAGGCGATGGCGAGGAGCTGCTCGACGGGCGACGACTGCTCGGCGGTGGCGGGTTCGGCTGCTGCGGCGGCGGCGCGTACCTCGTTGAGCGCGTCGTGGTAGCCGATGCGCTGACCCGCCTTCTTCCTGGCCTTCTGGAGGTCGCGGGCGCGCTGCTGCTCGGTGGTGCGCTTGGTCATGGACGAGTCCTTTCGACTCCGGGCTCGGGCCCCCACGCGGCGCGCCCGGATCGACGGATCGTCAAACGTCTTGGGACAGCGGCTCGAATCCCGCAGGACCTTCTACCGGCGGCCCCGGGCGGCGTGGGCGCTCGGGTGCGGTATGGGCGTCGGCTCCGCCCGGGGCAGTCTCCTGCCCGTCGTACAACGGTATCGGAGTACGACGCCGCGATCGGCCGCCCGAGGAGATCGCGCGGCGTGGCCGTGTATATGGGTTGGGGCGGTGTTCTCACTGATAGGCACGTCGTCACGAAGAGCGCAGTTTCGGGGCTGGTGTGGCTGGTGTGGCGTGGCCGTGAGGGTGGGTCAGGCAGGCTGCGCGGGGCGGTGCGCCGATCCGCTGTCGGCGCACCGCCTGCCGTCGTGGCCGCTCTACCTCTGGTCGGCGGCGGCGCGCAGCTCGCGGCCGAGGTCGGTGAAGAAGTCGCCGGCCTGGCCGTTGTTGGTCACGCCGGCGTCGGCCATGCGGCCCAGGAGCTCGGCGAACCCGCGGCCGGGCAGAGCGTTGACGTGGGCGCAGACGGGCACCGAGGCCCGGCCGCCGGCGATGTGCTTGGACCAACCGGCCACCGCGCGGAAGCCGGCGCGCAGCGCCTCCTTCTCGGGCTGATCAGGCCGCGAGGCGTGGAACATGTCGATGACGACTTCGGCCATCAGCTGGTGCTGCGCGGCGCCGGTGGCGACGTCCTCGGGGAAGACGTCGAGCAGCAGCGCGACCAGCTCGGCGCCGCGGGTCGCCGGCTGCTGTGCGGCGCCGGCCTCCTCGGCGGCCTCGCGTGCTCGAACGAGCCCCGGATCGGCCAGCACCGCGTCAATGTCCCGGCGACAGTCGGTGATGCGCTCGCGGAGTTCGGTGTCGAGCTCGGCGAAGAAGTCCGCAGCCTGGTAGTTGTCGCGGACCCCGGCCTCGACCATGCGGCCGAGGAGTACGGCGAACGCCTGGTAGCCCAGGGCGTTGACGTGGGAGCGCACGAGCTCGGACGCCTCGCCGCCCACAGTGGCGATGTGCCGGTGCCAGCCGCCGGCGGCACCGAAGCCGGCCCGCAGCGCCTCCTGCTCTTCCACGGGGCGGGCGGCGCGCATCTCAGCCCGGAGCGTCTCGGCGATCACCCGGTGTCCTGCTGCGCCGGCGGGCAGGTCGTCGATCCCGCGCAGGACAGTCACGAGCAGGGCGATCAGCTCGGCGCCGAGGCCCTGGCGATACGGGGCGGCCTCGACCGGGGCCGCCTGCTCGACGTGCTCCTCGGCCAACGCCTCGGGGTCCACGAGCTCGATCTCGGCCGAGTCGCCGACGTGGACCACCATTCCGCCGCGCACGCCGACCAGAACAGCGCCCGTGATTCGGTGCCATCCCGAGACGATGCCGCCGGGCCGTGCGCCCGGGCCGTGCAGTGTCACCAGGGCATTCGTCGTCAGCGTCGCGCCGTTGCGGTCGAGGAGCACAGGCTCGCCCGGCTGCTCGGGTTGCTCCGCGTCCGACTGCTCGGCGAGGCGCCCGCCCATCTGCAACGTGAGGCAGGCGGCGGCGATGCCGTCGAGGACGTCCTCGACGGCGGGGGCCGGGGTGGTGGGGGTGGTGGGGGCGGTCTCGCGGACCCGCTCGCCGGCGCTGTTGCTCACGGAGGGGATCGGGCGGCCGTTGATGTGGCGGACGGAGACTCGGAAGGGGTAGGGACCGGCGGCGAGCTCGGCCTCGATCCGGTCGGCGTGCTCGGCGATCAGCTCCTCGGCCCGGCGGCTGAGGACGAGCGCGTACGTGTGCCGGCGCTCGCCGTTGCGGTAGAAGCCGGTAACCCGGAAGTCCTCGCCCCGGCCCTGCGTGAGGCCCAGTCGCTTGAGGGCGCGCGCGAGGGCCTCCGAGGGAGTGGCGGGCCGCTCGGCAGCGATGGCCGCGGCCGAGCGCTGCTCGACGGCGGCGGGGGTGTGCCCGGCCGTGGCCTTCGCGCAGACGTTCACCGGGTAGTTGACGGTGGCGAGGCTCTGCGCCTCGGCGACGGCCTCGGCGAGCTGCTCGGCGCGGTAGGCGCGGTGCACCTCGCTGCCCTCGGTGGGCTCGGTGGGCTCGCAGTCGCAGCCGAGGTGAAGCGACGTCAGCTCGCGCCACCGGATGATGCGGATCGCGTCGGCGGCGGGGGAGGGCAGCGGCGCGGGGTAGGCCGACCAGTCGCCCTGAGAGAAGGGCTTGCGGGCCTCGGTGGTACCCCAGGTGTAGCCGACGACGAGCACGATCTCGCCGGCGGCGGCGAGGGCCTCGACGGTCGGCCGGCTGATCCCGTTGTAGGCGAAGGCCGCGCGGCCGGTGCGGATGGTGGCCAGTGCGGCGCGCATGGCGGCGGTGAGCGGGGCGGTACGCGGGGTGGCGGGCTGGTAGAGGCGGCTCTTGCTGAACACTGGGGCGGTTCCCTTCGGTCTTCCCTGGTCGGTGCAGCCACCTTAGCGGAAGTTATATAACTTCCACAACTCCGGTTCTTAGAGTGTCGCGACCCCCTGTCGCGAGCCCTCTCCCGCTGTGCCTGTCGTGCCCTGTGACCTGCGCGAACACCCCCTGACCCCCACCCCCGAGTTCATCACGACAGGGGGTCGCGACAGCCGTGCGGCCGGGCCCGCGTCGGGCTCGAAGACGGCCCGGCGCGGGGCCGCCGGTTCGAGCTAGGCTCTCCTCCGTCTGATCCATCGGCCCCGGTTCTCTGGGGATCGGCCCGCCTCACGCGCGGGCCCTCATCCCCGCCCGGGCGGGGGACAGGCCCGCCGAGCGGGCCCGTTCGTGGCGGCATCCGTGCCGCCCCCAACCCCGAAAGGATCTTGATGGAATTCAACGGCAGTCCCGAAGGCGAGCAGCACCTCGACCTGCGCCCGTACGCCAGCAGCGACCGCAAGGCGCCCGAGCCCGAGCTCAGTCTCACGACCGTGGACAGCGGCAGCGTGGCACTGTGGGCCCGCAACCTCCCCGAGTTCGAGGGAGTCGGCCCGCGCCAGGGCGGACCGCAGACGGGCGTGTTGATCAACCGGCCGGACGTCGTCGCCCTGGTGGACTTCCTGACCGGTTATCTGGACCGCACGCGGCATCTCGCCTGAGCGCCACACAGCGAAGCGCCCCCGCCGTCGGTGGGGGCGCTTCGCTGTGGACGGGCCGGGGCCGGCGGCGGTCAGCGGCCGAGCGGGTGCTCGGCGATGGTCAGCCCGTCGGTGTCGAGTACGTACTCGTCCTCATCCCGGCCGGTGTTGTAGGCGAGCAGCGCGACGGCCGGCGCGAGGGTGCGGTACAGCCGGCCCGTGGTCGGCCGACGGGCGCCGGTGCCGGTGGCGTAGCCCTCGGCGACGGCGCGGCGGGTGGTCCATGACCAGTCGGCGCGGCGCTCGGGGACGCTGCCACGCCAGAGCTCGACGGGGCCGGCCGGGCGTTCGGCGGGCCGGCCGTCGGTGGTGAAGCCGGCCGCGGTGAACAGCTCGCGCCACGCCGCACGGTCGAGAGTGGCGTCGGGGTACTCGGCCATGCTCCAGACCTGGCCGACGTGGGCGGCCAGGGTCGCGGCGTCGATCGCCTGGCCGAACCAGGCGTCGAACAGCAGGGCCGGGCCGTCGAGTCGGCCCGCCTTGAGGAGCAGCGCGGCGAAGCGGTCGGCGTCGAGCAGCTCGCCGCACTCGGCGGCCTCGGCGACGGCGGCGAACGCCTCCTCGCTCAGGTCGCGCAGCTCGGACCCGGGGCCGGCCGCGAGCTGCTGCTCGTCGGCCGTGCTGGTCGTCTTCGGCATGGTGCCGTCCTCTCGGGTGTCAGCTGGTGTCAGGGATCGTCAGGAAGCGTCGAGGGACCGGCGGTCGCCGGTGTATCGGTCGATCAGCGGCAGGCGCCCCCGGGTGAAGAGCACGGGCCACGGCAGGCCGTCGCCCCCGCCACGGCTGACCGCGTCGGCCCAGACGGCGGCCTCGGCGAACGCGGCGGCGTACGGCCCGCGCTCGGCCCGGCGCCGGCGCCAGGCCCGGCCCCACCGGGTGCGGGCGGCATCGGCGTACCGGTCGATCAGCGGCGCCAGGAGCTCGCGCCCGCGGCGGACGTGCTCGGCGACGAGCGCCCGGGCCTGCTCGCGGGTGAGGGTGCGCGGCGGCAGCATCACCAGATCGAAGGCGCGCAGGACCTCGCGCGCGACGGCCCGCCACGCCTCGGCCTCGGCGGGGTCCTGGTGCTGACGGTGCTTCAACGGTCATCCCTTCCGGCGGTCCGGTCGCCCGGGCACCATGGTTGCCGGTCCGGGCCGCCGACGTCGATTTCGTCGGCGGCCGTGCCGGAGCGTCAGGCGGCGTCGGCGTCGAGCTGCGCCCGGCCCACCTGCTGATGGGTGCGGTGCTTCGCGCGGCCCTCGCGGTAGCCGAGGCAGTGGCGGCAGGTCGGCCCGGCGGCGGTGACGGTGGTGTATCGGGTGCCGTGCTTGTCCTGACTCATGGTTCGGCACAGCGGGTGCACGGTGGGCGAGTCGGGGGCGGCCGTGTGGATCTCGCCTCCGCCGAGGGCCGTGCAGTGCTCGAACTCGGACTCGTCGGGGACGGGCGCCGAGGCGATGTACTCGGTCCAGTCCTCCTGTAGGGCCTGCTTGAAGGCGCGGGCGTGGGCCCGGCCGGTGCCGCAGATTTCGGCGGCGCGGGCGAGGACGCGGGAGCGACGCCGGATGGGCAGGATGCGGAAGTTCACGGCCGTCAGGAAGTGCGACGGCTTGGTGAGGCCGAGGGGTCCGGCGGGCAGGTTCGCGGCGGTGATGGCGTCGGCGGCTTCGTCGAGGGTGTCGAAGAACAGGTTCTCGGGGATCTTGCCGGACCAGGCGGCGAAGGGCGGGCGGGCGAGGCGGTGCTCGGTCTCGTCGAAGATCACGCCGACGTGCTCGCGGCCGATCCACACGTCGTACTGCGGGGCCGCGTGCAGGGTGTCGCGGGTGACGACGACGTCGCCCGGACGGGCCGCGAGGACCTCGGCGGGGAGCGGCTCCTCGACCAGGTCCTCGACGGCCTCCTCGACGGCGGCCGGTGCAACCTGGGGGGCGGGCTCGCGCAGCTCGTACCAGAGGGAGGAGTGCACGCGGACGGTGTGGACGTCGCCGCCGTCGTTGACGAGCAGGCGGGCCGAGCGGGTGCGGCCGAGGGCGTCCCACGCCGCGGCGGCCTCGCACGGGACCATCTCGCCGCGGTCGTTGTCGTAGCGCCGGGCCTCGGTGAAGGTCTCCCGGATGGCGGCGATCTTGCGGGTCGCGGTGCGGGCGATGGTGCGGGCGGTCATCTCGGTGTGCTCCTCGGTGCGTGGTCGGTGGGGCGTCACAGACGTTAGCGGAAGTTATATAACTTCCGCAACCGGCCTGGCAGGGAGGGCCAGGCCGGTTGCGGAGGGTCCGTCAGGCGGCGGCGGTCAGGACGAGCCGACCGGCGGCGTCGTGGGTGAGGTACGGGCGCATGATCTCGGGGATCGGCATCGTGTCGGGCTCGCCCCGCAGCGCCGCGCCCCAGTCCGCGAGGAACGCGGTGCCGATGTACTCGGTGAACGCGGGCGGGATGGCCTCGGTCAGCTCCTCGTGGACGTCGGTCCACGTGATGTCCATGGCGGCCTGCATCTCGCGGACGTTGCCCTTGCCGCCGCCCTTGCCGTACGCGGCGATGTACGGGCCATCCCGCCACACGCCGTGTCGCCAGCCGCGCACCGGGCCGCGGTGCTTGGGGTGCGGGATCTGGGCGGGCTCGCCGCCCCACCACTCGATTTCGAAGTGCCGGTGCCGGATCACGCCGAGCCCGAAGCTCTCGCCGCACAGCGTCAGGTCCTTGCGGAGGTTCGCGCCGCTCACGTTCTCCATCACCCACGGCACCCCGTACCAGCGGCACAGCTCGCGCATCTCGGGGATCAGGTCGACGTACTCGCGACCCCGGTTGGTGCCCTTGGTCAGGGTGCAACTGGACTGGCAGGGCGGGGAGGCGTGGACCAGGTCGAACTCCTGGCAGCGGTCGCGCATCACGTCGAGGGCGTCGGCCTGCACGAACTCGAAGGGGTAGCGGGGTCGCGGGCGGATATCGACGCCGACGACGTCGAACCCGGCCCGGTGGTAACCCATGCCAGCGCCGCCGGCGCAGCAGAACAGGTCGAGGACTCGGGGGCGGCGGTGGCGGGGGTCGTTCTGCACGGTGGGGGTTCCTCTCGGTCCGGGGCGGTACGAGAGGACCGTAGCGGAAGTTATATAACTTCCGCAAGTGCCGACGCGCCCCGCCCCGCACACCCCCTGCGGTCACCGGTACGAAGCGCCCTTGTACCGCGCGGCGATCTCGCGGGCGGCCTGCTCGACCGCCTCCGGCATGTGGCGCAGCAGGGTGTGCCCGGCGGGGAGGGTGCACCGGTCCTCGCCGGTGGGGCGGACGTGGACGGCCCACCGGGTCACGGTGCCCGAGTCGTTGGCGACGGTGTCGATCCGATCGACGGACCAGGGCGCACCGAGGGGCGAGCTGGACTCGATCACCATGCCGACGGTCACCGCGCCGCAGTCGATGCCGGTCCGCTCGGCGACGAGCGCCTCGAACGCCTTCTGTGCGGCGCGGCCGGTGCGGCTGAGCTTGCGGCCGGTGCCCTTGCAGGTGAAGCAGCGGCCGGCGCGGACGTGGGCGTACTGGCGGAACTTCTTGTCGCCGGCGCAGCGGGTGCACGTCTCGGCGGCGAAGGTGAGGCGGTCGGTCGTCGGCATGGTGTCTCCCGTGGTCGGGCCGGCGGTACGAGAGCAACACTAGGGCAAGTTATATAACTCCCGCAAGGTGGCCGGCGGTTTCGCCGGCGGCGCGTCAGGCGGCCGTGCGCAGCGCGGTGACGGTGATCTTCGGTGTCCAGTCCTCGCGCTGCTCGACGGTCAGCTCGTAGGCGCCGGCGAGGGCCTGGGCCGCGGCGGTGACCATCTCCGTCCGCCGGCCGGCGCGGGCCCGGTAGGCGTCGCCGCCGTCGCGGTCGTGGCCGGCGCTCCACCGGATCACCCACTCGCCGGGTGCGCCGCGGCCGACGTCGAGGCCGCTGCCGGCGGCCGGCGCACCGTCCCGGGTGGACGCGAGCGGCAGGCCGGCGCGGCGCAGCGCAGCGCGGAGGCCGGCGGTCGTGGGGGTGGCCGGCGCCGCGGTGGCCGGCGCCGGCGGGAGGTCGAGGCCCTGGCGCTCGGCCTCGGCGGCGGCGAGGACGCGCAGCACGCCGGCGCCGGGGACGGGGCCGGCGGTGACGACCAGGCCGCGGCCGGCGAGGACGGCGGCCAGGCGCTCGGCGTCCTGGCGGCCGGGGTGCAGCCACACGCACCGGGACTGCGCGTCGCCCTCGGTGGCGAACCCGCCGGGGCGGCGCGGGGTGCGGGCCTCGAACCCGGCGGCGCCGAGCAGCGCGGAGACGGACGGGCCGGTGATGCCGTACGAAGTCGCCTTGCGGCGCTCGGCCTTGCGGCGGTGGGTGACGCACTCGCGGTGGGTGCAGTCCTCGCCGATCCGGCGGGCGTGCAGGTCGAGGTGTCGGCGCACGCCGGGCCGGGCGGCGAGCTTCTCGGAACGGGGGCAGGTCTCGACGGTGGCGCCGTCGTACCACCACGGCTGACGCTGCGCACGGGCGGCGTCGAGCGGGGCGGCGTCGAGCGCGTCGAGCGAAGCGCGGACCTGGTCGAGCAGCTCGTCGAGCTGCTGGCCGTAGGTGCCGCGCACGGTGGCGCTGCGCTGCTCGGCGGCCGGGGTGCCGGGGACGTGCTCGCCGACGATGACCACCGGGGCACCGTAGCGGCCGGGCGCAATGCCGGTCAGGGTGCGGCCCCTGTAGGTACGGGCGCCGGTGGGCCGGGCCGCAGTGGCGCGGGCCGGGGCAGCGGCGCGACGGGCGAGGCGGGAGGCGGCCGGGCGGGGCGTGGTCATGGCGGGGCCTTTCCGGTGTGGCGGTCGGTGGTGCGGTGCCGCCGACCGGTGGACGGTCGGCGGCACCCGGGGTGGTTGCGGGTCAGGCCGGGAGGGCGTCGGGCGCGTCGCCGGTGCCGGTCAACTCCGGCTCGTCGGGCAGCAGGCTCCACGTCCAGTAGCCGTGTCCGATGGCGTAAGTGCCGTCGTGGCGCGGCTCGCACACCTCGATGACGGGGTCGGTCTCGTTGTCGCCCGGGTCTCCGTCGTGCACCTCGACGACAAGCCCGTCGAAGGAGAGCGTGTCGAAGTTCCACCGCCTCATTCCTTCGAGGTCGGCGGCCAGTCGGCGGACGGTGTCGGGGGAGAGACAGGGCAGGGCCCAGCCGTTGGGGCAGGCGCCGATGACGGACTCGGCGTCGTAGGGGCCGAGGTCGTCGAGCATGACGCGGGCGGCGGGGACGGTGGCGTTCATGGGGAGTCTTCCTCTGAGGTGGGGCCGCGCGGCGGGGGCGCCCCGGCGGGGGGGGTGGGGGGGGGGTGGGGGGGGGGCCCGCGCCCCGCCGGGCGGCCCGAGGGGAGGTCGCAGGGCACTTTCAACGGCCGCGCCCCGACAAACCCGGCGGATGC
>NZ_JBHWUI010000134.1:18009-23685 GCF_042737525.1 Kitasatospora sp. NPDC059973
GGTGTGTGGGGGGGGTGGTGGTGGTGTCTGGGGGGGGGGGGGGGGTGGGGGGTTTGGGGGGGGGGGTTCCGGGGGGGGGGGGGGGGGGGGGGGCCCCGCGCGGCCGGTGGGTCTGGGCGGGGTGTGCGGGGCGGACCGTCGCCCGGCAGGGCGTCAGGAGGTCAGGACGCTGGCCAGTTCCTCCGGCGTCGCCCGGACAACGCGGGCGTATGCCCGCTCCAGCGGGTCCTGTGCGGTGGCCGAGACTCCCCAGGCGCCATTGCCGGTGTTGTCGGGGCAGTCCTCGACCACGAAGAAGTAGTGACGGATGAGCTCGACCGCCTCGGCGACCGACAGCTCGGGGTAGTTGACCCGCTGGTCGGCGGCGGCGGCTTCGATCGCGTCGGCGAGCTCGGCGGGGCGGGGCGCGGTGGTGGTCATGGGGCGGGTTCCTCCGGGTGGCGGGTTCGGGTGGGGCGGGGTGGGCCCCGGGGGGGGGGGGGGGGGGGGGCCCCCCCGGGGGGGGGGGGGGGGGGGGCCACCCGGGGTGATCGGGGGTCAGGCGGCGCGGGTGCGGACGGCCTCGGCGCAGGTGGCGGTGTCGTCGGCGAACGGGGCGTCGTCCGGGGCGGCATAGACGGTGGCGGCGCCGTCCTCGGGGTCCTCGGCGCCCGGGTCCGGGATGTGCTGCACGGTCCATCCGGTGTGGCGCTCGACCGGGTGGCCGAGCCTCACCATGCCGTCGGTGATCCACAGTTCGCCGCCGCCGTCGGCGGGGACGGTGAACACCCAGCAGCCGCCGCCGAAGTAGCGGACGCCCGGGGTGATCCCGTCGGCGGTGAGCGCCTCGCGCAGCAGGCGCCCGGCGACGGGGGTCTCGTCCGAGGTGAGAGGGCCGGTGAGCAGCCGGTCGAGCTCGTCGGGCGAGAACTTGTTGATCCACATTGCGGGGGTGTCCGTTCGTCGTGGCGGGTGGTGCACGACAGAACTTAGCGGAACTTATATAACTTCCGCAACTGCCGACGCGGGGTCAGCTGCCACCGCTCCCAGCTCGCCCTACTCGGGCGCGGGCCCGTCGTCCTCCCCGGCCCGGATGCGCAGCGCGAAGGCGGCCAGCGCCCCGAGGGCCTCGGCCCGCTGCTGCTGCTCCTCCTCGGTCAGCGGCCGGGCGGCGACGCGCTCGGCCCGCGGCGGGAGGGTCCGCCGGGCATAGGTGGCGTAGGCGTCCCACCCGGCCGCGCGGAGGATCTCCTCGATCTGCTGCAACGCCGTGTTGCGGGCGGCGCGCACCTGCTCGCGCTGCTCGGGGTCGAGCTCGGGCTCGTCCATGTGGCCTGCGATGAACCAGGACACCAGGCACCCACGGGCCTCGGCGTCGTAGCCGGGCCACACCAGGGCGCCGCTCATGCTGTCGTCGCCGGCCTCGGCGGTGAGGGTGACCAGCTCGACGCCGGCGACGGCGAGCAGCGCGAGGGCCTGGCGGGTGGCGGGGTGGCCGGCGTGCTCGGGCAGGCAGCCGACGGAGGTTCCGGCGCGGAGGGCGGGACCGATCATGACGGGGGCTCCAAGTCAGTTGAGGGGGTGGGCTGGTGGTGCGGTGCTGCGCCCGGGGCCGGCGTGGTGGCCGGCCCCGGCGGCGGGGTGGTCAGTCGGTGGTGCCGGCGGCCGGCGCCCCGACCGCCACGGCGGGGGAGGGAGCGGCCTTGATCCGGGGGTAGGCGGCGCGCTGCCGGTCGGTGCTGCGCATGGTGTCGCGCTCGGCGTAGGCGGCGACGTCCTCGCGCCGGGCCCGCGACATGAGGCGGTCGGCGGCGGCGCCGGCCTCGGTGGCGACGATCAGCCGACGGCCCGGCACGTCCTCGACCAGCTCCACCAGGCCGCGCGCCCACAGGTCCGCGACCCGTCGGCCCTGCACGCGGCCCGAGGGGAACAGCTGGTCGTCGAAGTAGAAGAACCCGTCAACGTTCTCCAACACCCGGCCGCTCCGGCTCTCGCCCAACACCTGGTGCTGCTGGAGCGAGAAGCCGAGCGCGAGCGCCTCGGCGATCTGGTCATCCGTCAGCGGATCGGCGGCCCGGGCGTGCTGCTGCGCGTGCATCCGGGCGTTGGTCTCGGCGTCCGCCCGGAACTCCCACTGTCCGGGCTGGCGCTCCCACCCGCCGCCGTGCCGCGAGCACTCGTAACCCCACTCGTACGAGTTGAGGTCGTAGTCGAGCACCCGCACGCCCGCCGGCAGGGGGCCGCGCCCGTCGGACGCCATCCGGTACTCAAGGTGGCGCATCCGCGCCGCCTCGGCGCTCTCCCCGGGCACCGGCCCCGCGGCCGGGGCCAGCAGCGCGGGCCGCACCGGCGCCGCCTCGACGGCCGACTCGGCGCCGCCGGTCTCACCGGTGCCGGCAGGCAGTTCGGCGGCCGGCCGGACGGCGGCGGAGGCGACCAGCGCGGCGGCCTGCCGCTCGACCGCGTACCGGGCGACCTGCAACCAGGCCGTCTGTCGGCCGGCGCCGGTGCCGGCGTGCAGCGCCTCGGCAACGTCACGGGCGGCCTGGTCGGCGGCCTTGAGCATCACCAGGGAACGGGCCGTCAGCCACAACGCGAGGAACCGGGCCGCGGCGTCCACCAGGGCGGGCAGCCTGGGCACAACCTCGACCAGGTCCCCGCCGTCCCAACCGTCCGCGAGGGGACCGGCCGCCCCGCTGCGCCGCCGGGCGTCGAAACTGACCAGCCACCGGGCGACGCGGTCCCACGCCGCAGGCCCGGCCGTGCGGGTCGCCGCGTGCAACGCCGCCGCGGCCTCCTCGACGTGCTGCTCGGCCTCGGCCACGTCGCCGCCGGCGAGCGCCTGGCCCGCGCGGTCGAGCCACCGCACCACGGCCGGCGCCGTCTCCTCAATCGGGTACCCGTCGGCGAAGATCGAGCCGACCAACTCGCGGGGATCGAACGGCCCCTCGGCGAAGTCGAGTACACCCGCCTTGCGGCCGGCCGCCATGATGGCGCGCGCCGCCTCGGCCGCGGCCGGCGGGAGCGGCTCCTCGACGTACAGCACCACCGCGGCCCCGGCCGCCGGCGCCTCGGCCGGCTGCTCCTGGTCCTCGACGAGCTCGGCCTCGACGACGTCCTCGACGTCCTGCTCGGCCTCGGCCGGCGGGGCGGCGTAGAACGAGAGGTCGCTCGGCTCGGTGGTCTCCCACCCTGCACGCCGCAGCACCCCGGCCCACGTCGCGAAGTTGTGATCCCACTCCCGCGCGTCGAACGGCTGGCGCTGCGGGTCCGGCCGGCTGGTGCTGATCCCGCGGATCTGGCGGACCATCACCCACACCCCCGGCCGGTCCGCCTTCCGCAGTCGGACACCGGTGTTCGCGGTCGGGGTCTCGTCGAGGTCCGGCACACCGGCGGCGGCCAGCAGCTCGCGCGCCGCCTCGACCGCGGCGCGCTGCGCCGACTCCCGCTCGGGCCCGTAGTGGTAGCGCTCGGCCGCGCGGCGCTCCGCCGACTCGGCCTCGAACGTCTCGCGGTCGGCGCGGGCCTTCGCGCCCATGGCGTCGGCCTGCTCGCGGGTGATGCACCAGGCGCCGGAGACGCGCACCAGCTCGGCCGCCGGCTCCGCGGGCTGCTCGACGACCGGCTCGGCCTCGGCGATCGGCGCGGCCGGCGCCGTGGCGTCGAGCTCCTGCACGCCGTGGGCGAGCATCAGCCAGCGGGCCGGCGTCACCGTGACCCCCTGCAAGGCCCCCGAGCGCCCGGCCGGTTCCTCGGCCTGCTCGACGGGCGGCTCGCCCGAAGCAACCGGCGGAGTGGCATGGATGCCCGCCTCGGCGGCGTAGACCACCGTCGTGACCGTGTCCCATCCCGCGCGCCGCAGCACCCCGGCCCACCGGTCGAGGTCCTGCTCGTGCTCCGGTCCCGACCACGCCGGAGCCATCCGCCGAACCCACACCCAGACACCCGGCCGTCCCGCCGGCTGCGCCTTGAACCCGCTCGCCTCGACCGGCCCGGCGCCGGCCGCGTCGAGGTCCACCTCGCCGGCCGCGGTCAGCAGCTCGCGCACCGCCCCGGCCGCCGCCCGCCGCTGTGCCTCCTGCACGGCCTCGGGGGCGTCCGGCTCGACGGCCGGTTCGACGGCCGGGGCTTCGGGCTGCTCGACGAGCTGCTCGACCTCGGCGGCCGGAACCGGGGCCGGGGCGGTGCCGGTCTCGGGCTGGTTCTTGCGGCAGGTGACCGGCTCGACGTACCGGATATCGAGCTCGGCGGCCTCCGCCTTGAGCGCGGCGAGGGCCTCGGCGGTGCTGGCGTACGTGCCGTCAAGGCTCGACTTGATCCGGCACCCGCAATTGACGTGAAGGTACTGCTGTACCCGCGTCACCGATCCGTGCGCCCGCCGCACGGCCCGCGAGGCGACCCGGACCACGTCGGCCGGCTGCGGTGCGCCGCCGGGCACGGTGCGCCCGTAGACGATCACCGCGTGACCGGAGCGGCGGACGTGGAAGCCGTCGGCGGCGAGGGCGTCCTCGACGGCGCCGAGCCGCTCGGCCCACTCGGTCAGCTCGGCCTCATTGGTGCGGCGCGGGCTCATCCGCCGGCCGTCCATGTGCAGGACCATCGGGCGGCCGTCGCTGCCGCTGTGGGTGACCCACCAGCCGCGCGAGGCGGTGTCGGTGCTCGGCAGGCCGGCGGCGGTCAGGGTGTCGCCGATCGCCTCCGGTCCGGTCGCGGCGAAGGTCTGCACCTCGGCCCAGAGCCGGTGGAGCTCGGCGGCCAGGCGCTTGCAGTCCTCGGCCGAGATCACCAGCGAACGGCGGGTCAGCGGCAGGGCCGGGGCGAGTCGGCGGCCCCGGCCGCCGAGGGCGATCTCGACGGTCCCCTCGGCGTTGCCGATCACGATCTCGACGCTCTCCTCGACGGTGCCGGGCACCACCGCGACGACGGCGCCGGCCGGGGCGCCGGGGACGGTCAGCCGGGTGTCGCCGGCGGCGCGGAGCTCGACCAGGTCGCCGGCCTCGATGGCGTCGGTGATCCGGAGGCCGGCGACGCCGGCGGGGGCGACACCCAGCAGCGGGGCGATCCGGCGGGCGGCCTCAACGCGGGTCAGCAGGTGGCCGGCGGGGATCTCGCGGTAGGCCGCGGTGACGGCGTAGGCGGTGGCGTGCGTGTGGCTCATTGGCTCTCTCTCGGGTCGTGCGCCGGGGCCAGGCCCCGGGCGTTGGTGGCACTCGTTGAACGTAGCGGAAGTTATATAACTTCCGCAAGTAGGGGGCCCGTGTCGGCCCCGCCGGCGTGTCGCCGGAAGATCAAAAACGGGCGCCGGAGGCTGTCGCGACCCCCTGTCGCGACCCCTGTCGCGATGCCCCCTGCTATGCCCTGTGACCTGCGCGAACACCCCTCGACCCCCACCCCTGAACCCATCGCGACAGCCACCCGCGACGGACGGCGCCCAGGTCGAGCCCTGTCGCCACTTTGCCGCGTACCTGTCAAGTCCTGGGAGTCTCCGCGAGGGCCGAACCGGGCTTGTTGCGGTAGCTGAGTGCATGTCAACTTTCGGGTTTCCGGGGCCGGCTGATCCCCGCGACACCTCCGGCGAGGAGGCCCCGCGGGGACCGCCCGCCGGGGCTACCGGCCCCGGGTGCACCGGGTGCGCTGCGCCCGCCGGCGCCCGGGCCCGCGCCGCGTCCGGGTGCGCCCGCCTGCCCGCCCGGGCGC
>NZ_JBHWUI010000135.1:0-23558 GCF_042737525.1 Kitasatospora sp. NPDC059973
GGCCCGCCGAACAGGGAGATCCAGTCGTGGGGGGGCGCCCACCCCCCCCGGCCCGCCGCCCGGGGGGCCGGGGGGCTGCGGGGGGCCCCCGGGCTCGCCGAGCCCCCCCCGGCCCGGCCCGCCCCGGCCCGGGCCGCCCCCGGCCCGTCGTGGCCGGGAGCGGCCGACGGCACGAACCCCTACCGCGCACCGGGCCGCCCCGTCCCGTCGCCCTTCTCGTGGCTGCGCCCCAGCGACCCCGGCCCCAAGGCCCCGGCCACGCCCCGGGTGCTCGCGGCCGCCCTGGTGACCGGCCTGCTGGTCTCCCTGCTGGTGAACCGCGGACTCGGCGTCAACCTGCTGATCTGCGGCGTGGCCGCCGCCGTCGGGGCCGGCCTGGCGGCCCGCTCGGCCGGTCGCCGGGTGCGCGGCTGGACGCTGCTCTGGAGCGCGCTGGCGCTCGCCCTGCTCGCCGTCCCGGCACTCTCCGACGCCGGCTGGCCGACGACGCTGTCGACGCTCTGCGCCCTTGGCCTGGCCTCGCTCGCGCTGCACGGCGGACGCCGCTGGGCGGGCGTGCTGCTCGCGCTGCCCGGCATCCTCTGGCAGCTGGTGCCCGGTCTGGGCTGGGCCGCCGCCGCCGTGCGCCGCATCAGCCCGGCCGGCCGGGGCAGGGTCGCCCCGGTGCTGAAGGCGGTCCTGGTGGCCGGGGTGCTGCTGGTCGTCTTCGGCTCGCTGTTCGCCAGTGCCGACGCCGCCATGGCCGACGTCCTGGAGGCGCTCATCCCGGACCTGGACCTGGGTGAGTTCCCGCTGCGCGCGGTGCTGTTCGTCCTCGGCACGGTCGTCGCGCTGGGCTTCGCCCACATCGCGGCGGGCCCGCGCCGCTGGGACCGCACGGTGGTCCGGCCGGGCCGCGAGCGCGGCCGGCTGGAGTGGGCTCTGCCGCTGGTCGCGCTCAACCTGATGTTCGGCGCCTTCGCGCTGATCCAGGCCGTGGTGGTGCTCGGCGGCCGGGACTCGATCGTGCGGAACACCGGGATGAGCCGTTCCGAGTACGCCCGGCAGGGCTTCTGGCAGCTGACCGCCGTCACCGTGCTGACCCTGGTCGTGGTGGGCGTCGCCAAGCGCTGGGCGCCGCGCAGCACCGCGGCGGACCGCCGGCTGGTCCGCGTCCTGCTCGGCGCGCTCTGCCTGCTCACCCTCGTCGTGGTCGCCTCGGCCCTCGGCCGGATGTGGTTCTACGTCGACGCCTCCGGGCTGACCAGGCTCCGGCTCTGGGTGCTGGTGGTCGAGGTCTGGCTGGGCGTCGTCTTCCTGCTGCTGATCACGGCCGGGCTGGTCCGCTCGGCGGCCTGGCTGCCGCGCGCCGTGGTGCTCAGCGGCATGCTGACGGCCGCGGTGTACGGACTGATGGGGCCGGACGCGATCATCGCCGAGCAGAACGTGGCCCGCTTCGAGCGGACCCAGCAGATCGACCTGCGCAACGTCCGGGACCTCTCGCTCGACGCCGTCCCGGCCCTGGACCGGCTGCCGAAGGACTACCGGACCTGCGCGCTGGAGCTGATGCGGACCCAGGCCGAGGAGGCCGTGCCCTGGTACGCGACCAACCTCGCGGCCACCCGCGCGCGGGACATCCTCGCCGAGCGTCCGCCGCTGGACGAGGTGTCGGCGGCGGGCGACGCCTGCGCCCGGGCGGGCCTGTGGGACGGGTACCGGGAGGGCGAGGGCGCCGAGCGGCACTGAGCCGGCCCGGTGGGCCGTGCCGCCGTGCGGCGCGGGGGTCGGAGGTAGCCCGACGCGCGAGGGCCGGCCGGGAGCGGTGTGCTCCCGGCCGGCCCTCGTGGTGTTCCGCGGTCGGTGCGGCGTCCGGACGGTCCGCCGTCGGCGGCCGCTCCGACCGGTGTCGCGTCGGCGCCGCGTCGCTGCGGTGTCGGGCTCGCGGTGTCGCGTCGGCGTCGCGTAGGCGTCGGTGTCGCGTCAGTGCATCGCGATGCCGGAGGTGTTCGACGCCAGGTCCTCCGCCTTGGCCCTGATCACGGTGACCGCGACCACCAGGGCGAGCCCGGCGAGCACCGCGCCCACGATGAAGCCGTGCGAAATGCCATGAGCGAGTACCTGGTTGGCCGCGTCGGTGCCCTTGGGGAACTCCTTCTTCTCCAGGAACGCCGCCTTCTGCTCCGGCGTGGCCGAGGCCATGAAGCCGGGCAGCTGCACCTTGGCCTCCGCGGTGGCGTAATGCGCGAACACCGTGGTGAGGATCGACAGGCCCAGCGACCCGCCGATCTGCTGCATCGAGTTGAGCAGGCCGGACGCGGCGCCGGTGTCCTCGCCGGCCACCCCGGCGACCGCGAGCAGCATCACCGGGACGAAGGTCAGGCCCATGCCGAAGCCGAACACCACCGTGGGGCCGAGCACCCCGTCGATGTAGCCGCTGTCCGCGTTCATCTGGGTCAGCCAGGTGAGCCCGATGGTGACGAACAGCGCACCCCCGGCCATGAACGGCTTCGGGCCGTACTTGGCCTGGAGGGTGGAGGCGACCTGCGCGGCGATGATGATCGACACGCTGATCGGGAGGAAGGCGAAGCCGGCCTTCAGCGGGCTGTAGCCGAGCGGTCCCTGCACGAAGAGCGTGACGTAGAAGAAGATGCCGAACATGGCCGCGGCCAGGCAGAGCATCATCACCAGGCCACCGGTGCGGTTGCGGTTGGCGAACAGGTGCAGCGGGGTGATCGGCTGCGCGGTGCGGTTCTCGATCACCAGGAACGCGGCCACCAGCAGCACGCCGGCCGCGAAGGAGCCGAGCGTCACCGGGTCCGTCCAGCCGTCCGAGGCGGCCCGGATGAATCCGTAGACCAGGCTGACCAGCCCGAGCGTGGAGGTGAGCGCGCCGGGGAGGTCGAAGCGGCCGGCGCGGCGCTCCGACTCCGCGATGTAGCGCGGCGCGGCGACGGCGATCAGGATCGCGATCGGCACGTTGACGAAGAACACCCAGCGCCAGTCGAGGTACTCGGTCAGCACGCCACCGGCCAGCAGGCCGATGGCCGCGCCCGAACCGGCCACCGCCGAGAAGACCCCGAAGGCCTTGTTGCGTTCGGGCCCTTCGTCGAAGTTGGTGGCGATCAGGGCGAACGCGGTCGGCGAACATATCGCGCCGCCGATGCCCTGGAGCGCGCGGGCGGCGAGCAGCATGCCGCCGTCCTGCGCGAAGCCGCCGAGCAGCGAGGCCAGCCCGAACAGCAGCGTGCCGGCGATGAACACCCGGCGACGGCCGAGGATGTCGCCCGCGCGGCCGCCGAGCAGCAGCAAGCCACCGAAGGTCAGCGTGTAGGCGTTGATCACCCACGACAGGTTGGTGGTGGAGAAGTTCAGCGCGTCCCTGATCTGCGGCAGCGCGATGTTCACGATGGTGGCGTCGAGGACGACCATCAGCTGCGTCGCGGCGATGACGGTCAGGGTGATGCCCTTGCGCCTGCCCTGGCTGCCTTGCGGTGGAGAGTTCTTGCTGAGCGTGTCGGAGATAGCCAAGTTAGTGCCCCCTGCTGGCTACTGCTTCGTATGCTGTGGACCGGAGGTCCAGTGCGTTCCCGCGACGTCCCGCGGGCTATGAAGGAACGGGATCGTTCACTAGCCTGGACGATATCCTGGGCGAGATTGTGAACGCAAGCGTTCCCTAAGGTTGGTGACGATGGATCAGTTGGTGCGGCGCCAGGCGGCAGAACGGCCGGGCGGCCGGGCGGCCGAGCGGCCCGTCGAGCGGCCGGGCGACCAGGTCGCGGACCGGGCGGGCGAGCAGCTCCCGGGGTCGGCGGAGGGAGCCGTGGAGTGCCCGGCGGAGGGCGGTCCGGCCGTGCCCGTGCCGAGGATCGTCGTCCCGGTGGCCGGGCCGGCGTCGCACTGTCCGATGAAGGTGGCCGCCGAGGTGCTGTCCCGGCCGATGCGGCGCCGGGGCAAGGAGCTGGAACGCGCGATCTTCGAGGCCGTGCTCGACCAGCTCACCTCCGGCGGATTCGCACGGCTGACGATGGAAGGCGTCGCCGGGGCCGCGCGGACCGGGAAGGCCGCGTTGTACCGGCGCTGGGCGTCCAAGGTCGAACTCGTCATCGACGCCCTGGACTCCACTCTGCCACGGCCCTCCGACACCCCCGACCTCGGGTCCGCCCGTGCCGAATTGCTGCTGCTCATCCAGGGTTTCACCGAGGCGATGACCTCCCGGTCGGGCGGTGCCATGCACGCGTTGATGGCCGAGCTGGAGCACGAGCAGGCGGAGCTGTTCAAGGACTTCATCGTCCAGCGGGTGGTCGAGCCGACCAAGGACACGATCCTGGAGATCCTGCGGCGGGGAGCGGAGCGCGGCGATGTCCGGCCCGGCGCGGTCAGCCCGCTGGTCGCCGACGTGGCGCCCGCGATGCTGATGTACCGGGTCAAGGTCTGCGGCCGGCAGCTCGGGCGCGGATTCGCCGTCGAGCTGGTGGACGAGGTCCTGGTGCCGCTGATCCGCCGCTGACGCGCGCTGCCGGGGGCGGGGGCGGGCCCGGGTGGTGCGCCGGGCGGCCGGGGCGCCAGGTCACCGGGGGCCGGCTGGTCGGGGCGGTTCCGGGCGGCGGGGTCACCGGGGGCCGGCTGGTCGGGGTGGTTCCGGGCGGGGCTTACGCTGGAGGTTGCCCCAGCCGAAGGACTCCGCGATGCCCATCGTTCCGCCGACGCACTCCGTCGAGCGCTCGCTGCGCCGGGCCGGCGCCAAGATCGTCGTCGGTCTCGACGAGGTCGGGCGCGGCGCCTGGGCCGGACCGGTCACCGTGGGTGCCGCCGTCACCGGGCTGCGCAAGCCCCCGGAGGGCCTGACCGACTCCAAGCTGCTGACCGAGCTGCGCCGCGAGGCGCTGGCCCCGGTCCTCGCCGACTGGGTCACCGCGTACGCGCTCGGTCACGCCTCCGCGCTGGAGTGCGACGAGCTGGGGATGACCGCGGCGCTGCGGCTGGCCGCCGTGCGCGCCCTGGAGGCGCTGCCGGTCGAACCGGACGCGGTGATACTCGACGGCAAGCACGACTACCTGGGCGGCCCGTGGCGGGTACGCACGGTCATCAAGGGCGATCAGTCCTGCATCTGCGTGTCGGCGGCCTCGGTGCTCGCCAAGGTCCACCGCGACGGCCTGATGGCCGAACTCGGCGAGACCTGCCCCGAGTACGGTTTCGCCGACAACGCCGGCTACCCCTCCCCGGTGCACCGCACCGCGCTGGAGGAGTTCGGCCCGACCGAACAGCACCGGCTCTCCTGGGCCTACCTGGACGGGCTGCCCCGATGGCGCCACCTGAAGCGGACCAGGGCCGTCGTCGGTGTCGGCGGACCGGGCTCGGCGGGTCCCGCGGACGAGCAGTTGACGCTCGGTTTCTGACGTTTCGTCGTCCCTTGACCCGGGTGGGGGCGGAAGGCTTCCGTGCCCAATGGGTGGGGCGCCCGTGCGCGTCCGACCGGCATTTGATAGATATCCGGGTATGCCTGTCTTCCCCGAGGAGCCGGAGATTCACGAGAGCCTCCCGGGCCCCGGCGTTCCCTTCCCCCGCGAGTCGGACGCACAAGCCCCCCGTACGCCTGCCTCCGGCAGCGCGACTCCTGCCGCACCGTCGACCGTCACCGCAGTCCCGGCCCCGGTGCCGGGCCAACGGCCCGCACCCGCGCGCCCGGCGCCGCCGGGTGCCGGGCGCCCGGGGCCGCAGCCCCGGCCGGGTGGGATCCCCAAGCCCGGTCCGCGCCGTCCGGCGCCCGCGGCACCGCAGGTCGCGGTCCAACTCCTGTCCGCCACCGCCGCGCAGGCGCTGGAGCGCGCCGACGAGGCGGTCGACCGGCTGCTGGACTCCGGCCGCGACCCGGGCGCCGTCCTGGTGCTGACGGTCGGCGAACCGCACCCCTGGCAGCGGCACGAACTCTCCTTCGGCGAGGAGCGCTACTGGGCGCAACTCGCCGAGGGGGGCGACGTGTTCTACGCGGACGCCGCGCTGACCCGGCCGGCCCGCCGTGCCGTGGTCGTGCTGGTGGTCAACGGCGGCAGCGCCGACCGTGCCGCCAAGGCGTTCACCGAGGCGCGCGGCCGGGCGGCCGAGCTCCTGGTGGTCTGCGGTGACGCCGGCCCCGCCGCCGAGGCCGCCGGTGTACCGGCCGGCCGCCCCGTGTCCGCCTGACACCCGTCGACCCTTGGGCCCGGCACCACCAGGTGCCGGGCCCGACCCGTGCCGTTCCGACCCGTGCCGCCACCTGTGGGCGTGCCCGCGGCGCCCGGGCCCCGAAGCACGGGTGGGCGGCGGCCCGTTGCCCGAGGGCGCGGCCTCAGTAGGTGCCGGTGCGCCGGCCGGGCTCGATCGCGGTGACCCGGGCGCCGGTCCACGGGCGCTCGGACTGGCGCAGGGGGCGCTGCCCCCGAGCGCTCTCCAGTGCGGGGCGGGGCGGCAGCTCGGTCACGGTGTGGACCGGCCCGTCCGCCCACGAGCCCGAGTGCGGATTGCGTCCGCTCCGGCCGTCGGCGAGGATCTGCCAGCCCGCCGGGGTCAGCGTGAGGTACGAACCGCAGCGCAGCCCGTGCAGGGCGGCCGCGTCCTGCAGGGCCCACATCCAGGCGCCGTCCTGGGCCGTCCAGCCCGCCGAGCCCTCCCGGCAGCGCAGCAGCACGGCCGTTCTGGCCGGAGTGGTCCGGCGCAGGTCGTGCGGGGTGACCTGCCGCAGGTGCGCCAGGAGGGCGTTGCGGTGCTCCCAGCCGTCGGTGTGGCGCGGCCGGGGAACGAAGGACGCCGAGGCGGTCAACCGGTGCGAGGCGTCCAGCACGGTGACCACGACCGTGCCGGGCTGCGGCAGGTGGCGCCGGTGCAGTTCCAGGACGAACTCGCGCGGGTCGCGCAGCGACGGGATCCCCGAGGCAGCCCATGTCTCCAGGTCGCACACCCGTCTGGGCTCCGAACCCCGGGCGAGGGGATACTGACCTCGGCCGATACCGTTGATCACGATCCTCCTTCCCGACCCACGGACGCGCGGGTACGTGTGTACGCCGAAGCCCTGGTCCAGCGGACCGGGTTCCGGGTACGGTCCAATTCTCAGGGCAGCGGGGGTGGAGCGGCAATGATGAAATGATGAACGCCGCCTGAAAGCCAACGTTCTGCCGCATATATTCCCCCTCGGTGTGACCGTCACCCACGGCTCGCGAGGCGGTGATCCGGAGCACCCGAAGGCCGGCGCGGAGTACTTTTCGCATGGTCGTCCCTCCCTTTGCCCGGTCGGTGCCGCCGGTTCCCGCAGATCGTCCGCACTGCGCCCGCATTACTCCCTTCAGGTGTAGGTCAGTGCCGGAACCCCCAGGCTCCGTCACCGTCTTCCCGCCGATCACGAGCACAGTCCCACCTCGCTCCGCTCGTTCCGGCCCGCGTCGCACCTCCCGGTTGGCCCCGGCTCCCCGCTCGCCGGAGCCCCGCGCCCCCCGGCTCAGCCCTGCACGGCCAGGACCAGCGGCAGGACGGCGCTCGCCCCGGCCTTGCGCAGCAGCCGGGCGGCGACGGTGACCGTCCACCCGGAGTCGACCAGGTCGTCGACCAGCAGCACCGGCCCGCCCGCCGCGGCCACCGCCGCCTCCACCTCCGGCGGCAGCGCGAGCGCTCCGGCCAGTGCGTGCAGGCGCTGGGCACTGTTGCTGCGCCCGCCCTGCGGCGACCGTCCGGCCGCGTACTCGATGTGCCCGAGCAGGGGCAGCCGGCCGATCTCGGCGATCCGGGCCCCGAGGCTGCCGACCAGCTGCGGTCGGCGCGACGAGGCCATGGTCACCACGCCGACCGGCCGGTCGAGCCGGACCCCCTCGGTCGTCGCGGGCCCGGCCCAGCCGCCGGGGCCGCGCGCCCAGTCGCTCAGCACCGCCACCAGGGCGTCCACCGCCTCCCCGGGCACCGGAACGTCGGGCGCCTGGTCGGCCAGCAGCGTCCGCAGCCGGTTGCCCCAGCCGATGTCGGAGAGCCGGCCCAGCGCCCGGCCGGTCTCGGCCTGCTCGCCCGCCGGGATGCGGCCCTTGAGCGGCACGCCCAGCGCGTCCATCCCGGTCGGCCAGAGCCGGCGAGGCTCGAAGCTGACGCCGGGCCGGCCGAGCGCGGCCCGCGCCGCGTCCAGCGCCGCGGCGGAGACCTCCGGGGTGTGCAGCGGTCCGGCGCAGTTGTCGCAGCGGCCGCACGGCTCGGCCTGCTCGTCGTCCAGCTGCCGCCGCAGGAACTCCATCCGGCAACCGGTCGACGCCGCGTACTCGCGCATCGCCGCCTGCTCCGCCTCGCGCGAGGCGGCGACCTTGGCGTACCGGGCGGTGTCGTACGCCCAGCTCTGCCCGGTGGCCGTCCAGCCGCCCTTGACTCGGCGCACCGCGCCGTCCACGTCGAGCACCTTGAGCATGGTCTCCAGCCGGGCGCGGCGCAGGTCCACCCGGGGCTCCAGGGCGGCGGTGGAGAGCGGCCGGCCGGCCTCGGCGAGGGCGTCGATGGTGCGGCGGACCTGCTCCTCGGGCGGGAAGGCCAGGGAGGCGAAGTAGCGCCAGATCGCCTCGTCCTCGCGCCCGGGCAGCAGCAGCACCTCGGCCCGGTCGACGCCACGGCCGGCCCGGCCGACCTGCTGGTAGTAGGCGATCGGCGAACTGGGCGAGCCCAGGTGCACCACGAATCCGAGGTCGGGCTTGTCGAAGCCCATGCCGAGCGCGGAGGTGGCGACCAGCGCCTTGACCCGGTTGGCCAGCAGGTCCGCCTCGGCGGTGCGGCGCTCGGCGTCCTCGGTGCGGCCGGAGTACGACGCCACCGGGAAGCCCCGCTCGCGCAGGAAGGCCGTCACCTCGTCGGTGGCGGCGACCGTGAGGGTGTAGATGATGCCGGAGCCGGGCAGCCGGTCGAGGTGGTCGGCCAGCCAGGCCAGCCGGTGCGCCGGGTCCGGCAGGGCGAGCACCCCCAGGGTGAGGCTCTTGCGGTCCAGCGGGCCGCGCAGCACCAGGGCATGCTCGTCGGTGGTGCCGGTGCCGAGCTGCTCGGCGACGTCGGCGGTGACGCGGGCGTTGGCCGTGGCGGTGGTGGCCAGCACCGGGACGCCCGGCGAGAGGTCGGCGAGCATGGTGCGCAGCCGGCGGTAGTCGGGGCGGAAGTCGTGGCCCCAGTCGGAGATGCAGTGCGCCTCGTCCACCACCAGCAGGCCGGTGGAGGCGGCGAGCTTGGGGAGCACCTGGTCCCGGAAGTCGGGGTTGTTCAGCCGCTCGGGGCTGACCAGCAGGATGTCCACCGCGCCCGCCGCGACCTCGGCCTGGACGGCGTCCCACTCGTCGGTGTTGGCCGAGTTGATGGTGCGGGCGTTGATGCCGGCCCGGGCGGCCGACTCGACCTGGTTGCGCATCAGGGCGAGCAGGGGGGAGACGATCACCGTCGGACCGGCGCCGCGGGCCCGCAACAGGGCGGTGGCGATGAAGTAGACGGCGGACTTGCCCCAGCCGGTGCGCTGCACCACGAGGGCCCGGCGGTGGTCGACGACCAGGGCCTCGATGGCCGTCCACTGGTCCTCGCGGAGGGTGGCGGCGGGCCCGGCGAGTTCGCGCAGGACGGCCTCGGCCCGCGCCCGGACCTCGGCGCGGTCGGCGGCGGTCGCGCTGCCGGTGCCGGCCGTGGCGGTGGCGTCGGTGGCGGTGGTGTGGTTCTGCGGCTGCTGCATGCCGTCCATGTAACCCCGAGCTGCCGACAATGGGCGAACGGCGCTGCTCACGGCTGGGTGGCCGGTGGGTGCAATTCATCGGCTCTTCCGCTGAACGGGTGTCGAATGTCCCCCGGGAGAGTGGCTCCGAATGCCCCGAACGAAGGACGTTTTATCCACAGGCGGGCTTTATCCACAGGGAAAAGGAAAATCCGGGGGCGGCTCGTGGATTGCGGCAGTCTTCCGGTCATGAACAACGAACGCGTCGCACTCCCCTTCCACCCGGCCTCCGGCGGGCGTCCGGTCACCATGCGCGGCCCGGCCGACATGGCCGAGCTGCTGCCCTACCTGCTGGGCTTCTTCCCCGACGACAGCATCGTCGCCGTCGGCCTCCAGGGGCCGGACCTCCACCAGGGCGGGGTGATCCGGCTGGACATCCCCGAGGCGCCGCAGCAGTGGTCGGCGGCCGCCGACGAGACGGCCTCGCTGCTCGTCGGCCTCTCCGAGGGCCGGGACCGCCGACCGGTCCAGGTCCTCCTCTACCTCTGTCAGGACCCCGACCGGGAGCACGGTCCGCCGGTGCTCGACCGGCTCGAACCGCTCGCGGAGGAGCTGCGGGCGGCCTTCGAGGCCAGGGGAGTGCGGGTGAAGGAGTCACTCTGCGTGTCCGCCGGCCGCTGGTGGTCCTTCCTCTGCCGTCGGGAGGGGTGCTGCGATCCGGCCGGCCACCCGGTCCGACACAGCCCCGCCCCCGGCCCGGTGGCCGCGGCGGCCACGTTCGCGGGACTCGCGCCGCGGGGCAGCCGCAAGGCGATCGTGGCGGCGGTGGGCCCGATCGGTCCGCCCGAGGCGGAGGGCCAGCGCCTGGCACTGGCCCGGGTACTGGACAGCCGGGCGCCGTCGCCCTCCCGGGAGCAGGGCGGCGCGCTGCTCGACCAGGCGGTGGCCGAGTTCATGGCCGGCGCGCGCGTACTCGACGACCACCGGACGGCCCGGCTGCTCGTCGCCCTCCAGGACCGGCGCACCCGGGACCGGGCCGCCGAGTACATCCGGCCCGAGGAGCTCGCGCCCACCCAGCGGCTCTGGCGCTTCCTCGCCAGGCGCTGCGTGCCGCCCTACACCGGTTACGCCCCGCCGCCGCTCACTCTGCTGGCCTGGGCCTCCTGGGTTGCGGGGGACACGGCGACGGCCCGCGTGGTGCTCGCCCACACGCTCCGGCTCGCCCCCACCTACCTGCTGGCCCAGCTGCTCTACGAGTCGTTGAACGGCGGGCTCTCGCCCGAGGAGCTGTTGGCGAGCGTGGCGGCCGAGCGCAGCCGCCGCTCCGCCGGAGAGCGGGGAGCGCCGGCGGGCGGCCCGGGCCGCCCTGCCCCTGAGCGGGGTCCGGACCCCGAGCGGTCGCCGGAGGAGCCGTCGCCCCCGGCCCCGGCGAAGCCTCGCCGTCGGCGCGCCCGCAAGGGGGAGGCCGAGGCGGAGCCGCCGGGTGAGTCGGGTGCCGCGAGCCCGGGAGCGGTGCCCGGCGAGGCAGGTGCGCCAGGTGTCGCCGGTACGCCGGGGCGGCGCCCCGACCGTCCGGCCAGGGGCACGGCGAAGGCCCGCGAGGGCGGTCGGCCCGACGAGGGCCCGAGTGCAGGACCGCCGGTTCGGGCGTCTGACCGCGAGGCGCGGCGGCCGTCCTCCCGGGTGCGCTCCGCCCGGAGGGTGGGGCCCGGCCGCGCCTCGCCCTGGGCGTCGGTGGAGGCGGAGGCGACGGCGGGTGGGCGCGGCCGGAGTCGCGGCGCCCGCGGTGCGACGGGCAGGTCCCGGCATGCGCCGTGACACCCCGGCGGTCGGGGGCCCCGGTTCCTCCGCCGGCCGGCTCGGGCCGTCGACCCGAGCCGGCGGCCCGAGACCGCTACACCTCGCCGCGGGCCATCGCGATCAGACGGTCCAGCACCTTGCCGCCGCTGACCCGGAGCCCGTCGTGCTCCCACTCGTTGGTGACCCACGTCCGCAGGCCGCGTACGGCCCGGGCGGTCACCAGCGAGTCCGCGGTGTCGACGTACATGTCGTCGTGGTAGACCGCCGCCACGACGGGCACCTCGTTGACGGCCAGTCGGGCCGGGTCGTACAGGTCGGCCCAGTCGGTGCGGGCGGCGAGCAGCTCCGCCGTCTCCTTCAGCGGGCGGAGCGCCGGGTCGGTGTCGAACAGCCAGGGGTAGATCATCTCCCCGGTGAACAGCACCGGGGCCCCCGATTCCAGCGCAGCCCCGGCGTCGAACTCGGGGAACTCCTTGCGGACGCGCTCGGCCGCCCAGCCGGTGCCCGCCCCGTCCACCGACCGCTGACCGTAGATCGATTCGTGCAGCACGGCGTACAGCGGCCCCTCGGCGAAGGAGACCTTCGCCTGGACGCCGGCCAGGAAGGTGTCGGACAGCTCGGGCCCGGCGACGCCTTCCACCCAGGCCTCCTCCAGCAGGTAGTGCAGGCTTCCGGAGCCGCTGCCGCCGCCGAGCATCATGCCGAGGCCCTGGAACGCCTGGACGGTGAGCAGCCCGCCGTCGGGCAGCGTGGCGGGGGAGTCGGCGAGGTGGGCGGCGATCCGCCGGACCGCTTCGACGTCCTGCGGGAAGCGGGCGTAGTGCTCCTCGTTCTTGCGGACCACCCGGGGGTAGGCCGCCCGGTACACGTCGTCGGCCGAGCTCCGCAGGCCCGCGAGACCGCCCGTGACGAAGGCCTCGTGCAGCCCCTCGGGCGCGATCGACAGGTAGGTGAGGAGGCAGAAGCCGCCGAAGCTCTGGCCGAGCACGCTCCAGCGCCGGTCGTCGCCGAGCAGTCGGCGCCGGATCAGCTCGGCGTCCCGCACGATCGAGTCCGCGCGGAAGCACGCCAGGTAGTCGGCCTGCTCCTGGGCGCCGCCGCGCCGGGCGAGGGTCTGCCGGTTCGCGGGCGTGGACCGCCCGGTGCCGCGCTGGTCGAGCAGGAGCACCCGGTAGTCGTCCAGGGCGCGCTCCAGCCAGCCGTCGCGGCCGAGCGGGCGCCCCGCCTTGCCGCCCGGTCCGCCCTGGAGGAAGAGCAGCCAGGGCAGGTCGTCCTTCTCGCGGCGCGCGGCCACCACCTCGCGGGCGTACACCTCGATCTGCTCGCCCTGGGGGGCGGAGTGGTCGAGGGGCACGCGGAAGACGTGGTCGGTCGTGACAATCCCGGGCAGCCGGCTGGCGGTGGACATACAACTCCTCGGTATGTGTCTGGTTCACAGCCGTCACGCCGCCGCTCACGGTGTTGCCGGTGCGGGCGCCGCAACCCCCGCACCGTATCCTGACGGCGGTCGGACACGGGTTCGACGGTTGCCGTTCACGACCGTCCGCCCGAGGAGCCGCGCGAGGCTGTACGACAGCCGCGGCACCCGTGGGCGCGGGCCCGTCACGGCACCGGCCCGGAGCGCCGGCGGCCCGGTTGCGGCACGACCGCGCGGTACCCCGGTGCGGCAGGCCGAAGTGACGGTTCGGGCGTTACCTGCGGCCGGTCCGCGGCGTTCACCCCGGGGGCGCTGTGCCCGGACGGACACCGGGCTCCCGCAGCCGGACGACGCCGCGCCGTGCCGAGTACCGGGGTGCGGCCCGCCGACGGTGCCCGGCGCACCGCCCGGCCGACGGGCGGCCGGCAGAAGGTGGCCGCCCCGCGCCCGTCCACGGCGGGACCGGGGCGCCGATCGGGACACGGTGTCACCGGTGCGACCGGGCAAAGGCCGTGACGAAGTGCCGGGCACCAGCGGGTGCCCGGGAGAGGCGAACCCGGTACCCCGGCGGCACCGGGCACCGCATGGCACGGCCCGGCGACGGGTACGGCCAGACACGGCAGACACGCCGGCGGGAACCCCCGCCGGCCAGGCATCATCAGCACGCGATCGAGCGTGCTCGCGGCCCACCGGCCCCACCGGCCACCGGACCGCCGAGGGGAGGAGAGTCCGGTGACCGCCATGAGGCCACCACAGGCCATGCCGGCCGAGAGCGTGGTCGGTGCGCCGAGACCGGTCGGGCGTCCCGACCAGGTACCGCCGGGCATGCCCGGCGGCGCACCCGCCGGCCCGGCCCGGTCGGCGGCGCCGCCGCGTCCGCAGCCCGCCGCAGTCCACCACGCGGTGCTCTGCGTCAACGCCCCCTCGATGGCCGCCTCCGGTCCGGACGGACAGCTGCGCGGTCACGGCCTCCACGGCTTCTACCGCTCCGGAGTCCGGGTCCTGGCCCGGATGGAACTGCGGATCGGCGGCATGGAGCCGCTGCCGCTCCAGGGCACCCTGACCTCGGCGGCGCAGGCCCGCTTCCTCGGCGCCGTCCGGATCCCCGGCGACCTCGACCCCGATCCGGCGCTCACCGTCGAACGGCTGCGCCATGCCGACGGGATCGAGACGGTCACCGTCCGGAACACCGGCAGCAGGCCGGCCCGGCTGCCGCTGGAGATCGCGCTCGGCACGGACCTCGGCCCGGTCGGCGAGATCGCCGCCGGGCACCGGCCGCCGGACCTGCCCGGACAGGTGCAGTCCGCCGGGCTGCGCTGGGCCGGGCCGACCCACAGCGCCGTCGTCAGCGCCAAGCCCTCGCCGCACGCCGTGCTGGCCGGCGCCGGAGTGCTGCGCTGGGACCTGGAGGTGCAGCCCGGCGCCCGGTGGTCGGTCGAGCTGCGCACCGAGCTGGAGAGCACCGCCCCCGGTCCCCGGCCGCCGGGTGGCCGCGGCACCGGGGTCCCGCTGCCGTGGGCGGAGCCGGAGGTCCGCAGTGACGACCCCCGGGTCCAGTCGCTGGTGCCGCGCGCACTGGACGCCCTCGGCGGCCTGCTGTTCGCCGACCCGGACCGCCCGACCGACCTCTACCCGGCCTCCGGCGCGCCCTGGCGCTTCGGACTGGCCCCGGCCGACGCGCTCTGGGCGGCCCGGTTGATGCTCCCGCTGGGCACCCGGCTGGCGGCCGGCACCCTGCGGGCACTCGCCCGCCGTCAGCAGCTCGCGCCCCCGGCCGGCAAGGGCGGCCCCGGCCAACGCCCCGAGGGGCTGCTGCCCGGGGCGCTGCGGCACGGCGGTCCGGAGCTGCCGCCCACCTGCACGGCTACCGAGGCGACCCTGCTGTTCGTCACGGTGCTCGCCGAGGCCTGGCGCTGGGGCCTGCCCCGGCACGAGGTGGCCGAGCTGCTGCCGGCCGCCGAGCGGGCGCTCGGGGCGCTCCGCGACGGCCTGGTCGACGGCTTCGTCACCGACCTGAGCCGTCCGGTGGAGGAGCGCGCCGCCCATCCGGTGGCGGCCCGCGCCGAGGTCCAGGCCCAGGCGCACCGGGCCGCGCTGCACGGGGCCGAGCTGCTGGACGCCTTCGGCCGCCCCGGCGCCGAGGAGTGGCGCTCCTGGGCGGCCGGTCTGCGGGGGCGCTTCCGGGAGCGGTTCTGGATCGACGACCTCTCCGGCGGCCGTCCGGCGGCGGGCCTCGTCCCGGGGGGCCAGCAGCTCCCCGCCGTCGCCTCCTCCTTCGTCCACCTCCTCGACCCGGGGCTCTGCGCCGACGGCGGCCGGCACGAGAGCCTGCTCGACCGCGATCAGACCAGGGTGCTGGCCCAACGGCTGGCCGCGCCCGAGCTGGACAGCGGCTGGGGCCTGCGCACGCTCAGCGCCAAGTCGCCCCGGTTCAATCCGCTCGGCCACCGCAGCGGGGCGGTGCGGGTCCATGAGACCGCCCTCGCGATCGCCGGGCTGGCCGAGGCCGGCCACGAGAACGAGGCCGGCGCGCTGCTGGAGGGCCTGCTCGGCGCGGCCGCCCACTTCGAGGGCCGGCTGCCCGAGATGTACGCGGGGGAGCAGCGCGTCCCCGGTTGCCCGCCGGTGCCGCACCCGGCCGCGTGCCACCCGGCGGCGGTCTCGGCGGCCGGGGCCGTGCACGCGGTGTTCGCCCTCGCCGGGGTGCGCCCCGACGTACCGGGCGGCCGGGTGCTGGTCCGGCCGGCCAGCACGGCGCCGCTGGGCGAGCTGCAGCTGACCGGGCTGCGGGTGGCGGGCGAGCCGTTCTCGGTGCGGGTGAGCCGGATCGGCGTGGCGATGGTCGAGGAGGCGTCCGCGGAGCTCCAGCTGGTCGCCCGCTGACCGCCGAACCGCGCCCCGGTCGGGCGGGGCCGCCGGCCCCCGCCCGACCGGCCGGCCGACCAGGGCCGGACACGGGGCAGGGACGGGCCGGGGGCGCGGACGGTCGGGCACGCTTCGTGCGCGGGCCTGTGCTTATCGTCAGAGAGACGACTATGATCGTCGCCATGTCGCGTTATGACCCGTCGGCCTTCCCCCCGTTCGCTGTCACGGTTGACCTGGTGGTCCTGACGGTGCGGGACCACGCGCTGTGCGCCCTGCTGGTCCGACGGGGCGAGCCCCCCTTCCAGGGCTACTGGGCCCTGCCGGGCGGCTTCGTCCGCCTGGACGAGGGCCTGGCCGAGGCGGCGTCCCGGGAGCTGGCCGAGGAGACCGGTCTGCGCGCCTACTCCGCTCCCGGCCACGACGCGGCGGGCCCCGGTGCGGCCGGCGCCCACCTGGAGCAGCTCGCGACCTACGGCCATCCGCAGCGCGATCCCCGGATGCGGGTGGTCAGCGTGGCCTACCTCGTCCTGGCGCCCGACCTGCCGACCCCGCGGGCCGGCGGCGACGCCAGCGGCGCCCGCTGGGCCCCGGTCGCCGAACTGCTCGGACCGAGTCCGGTCGACGGCGTCCCGCTAGCCTTCGACCACGGGTTGATCCTGGCCGACGGCGTGGAACGGGCCCGGTCCAAGATCGAGTACTCCTCACTGGCGACGGCGTTCTGTCCGCCCGAGTTCACCGTAGGCGAGCTGCGCCGGGTCTACGAGGCGGTCTGGGGCGTGGTGCTCGACCCGCGGAACTTCCACCGCAAGGTCACCGGCACCCCCGGCTTCCTGCTGCCCTCCGGCGGCACGACCACGCGCCAGGGCGGCCGCCCCGCGCAGCTGTTCACCCCCGGCGGCGCCACCGTGCTCAACCCGCCCATGCTGCGCCCGGAGTCCTGAGCGGGCATCCCGTCCAGCCCCGGGCCAGCGCCCGCCCTCCCGGCCGCCGGGCTACCGGTGCTCGCGGCGCCCGACATCCGCGGCGCCCGACATCCGCAGAGCCCGACACCCGCAGAGCCCGGAACAACCGCGACGCCCGGAACCGCTCGCCCAATCGGTGCGACGGTGACTCCGTCGCAGGATCGGATTGTCCCCTGATCGGGTGAGGTGCGTGGGCAGCGGGCCCGTGCCGCTCCCGTAATGCCCGGAATCGCCGCTCCGGCCCCCTAATGTGCTGGCGCGGGGCCGTGCGGGCACGGCCCCGTGTCGCGCAGACCAGGTCGGCCGAGGGCACGGGAGCAGCCAGCGATGATCCAGATCACCGGACTGACCAAGGTCTACCGCAGGGGTGTCCCGCCGGCGGTGCTCGACCTGACCTTCGACGCCCGCGCCGGCTCCGTGACGGCACTGCTGGGCCCCGAGGACGCGGGCAAGTCAACCGCGTTGCGGCTGATGCTCGAACTCGAACGCGGCCAGGGCGTCACGCTCTTCGACGGCCGCACCTACCGTCGGCTCCGCCGCCCGGAGCGCGAGGTCGGCGTACTGCTGCCGGGCCCGGGCGGTGCCGGCGGCGCGGTCGCCGGGCACCCCGGCCGAAAGGCCGTCAGCCACCTCCGGATGCTGGCGGCGGCCGTCGGAGTCCCCGCCCGGCGGGCCGACGAACTGCTGGAGCAGACCCGGCTGGCGGCCGTGGCCGGGCAGCGGCTGCGCAGCTTCTCGCCCGGCATGCACCGGCGGCTCGCCCTCGCGGCGGCGCTGCTCGGCGACCCGGGCACCCTGATCCTCGACGCGCCCACTGAGGGGCTTTCGCCGCGCAATGTGGAGTGGTTCCACTCCTTCCTCCGTTCGTTCGGGGTCGCCGGCGGCACGGTCCTGGTCACCACCCGCACGCCGCAGGAGGCCTCCCGGCTCGCGGACCGGGTGGTCACGCTCGACCAGGGCCGCCTGGTGGCCGATCAGCCGGTGGAGGAGTTCTGCCGCACCCGGCTCAGCCCCGAGGTCGCCGTGCGCGGGCCGCAGATGGCCCGGCTCGCCGATCTGCTGGCGGCCCAGGGCGCGGCGGTGCGCCGGGACGGCGGGGCGGGCCTCGCGGTGGCGGGGATCGATCGCACCGAGATCGGTGAACTCGCCTACCGGCACGGCATCCTGCTGCACGAGCTCGCCGACCGGGTGGTCGAGCAGCCCGCTCCCCGGGCCACCCTGCCCACGGCCTCGGGGCGGTCGGGTCGGCTCCGGGTCAGGTCGGCGCAGGCCGAGCACCGCCCGGCCGATCCCAGGTCCGGGCGCCTGGCCGAGCCCCGTTCGGCGGAGCCCCGCCCGGCGGAGGCGGCAGTGGAGCCCGAGGCCTCCCCGAGCGAGTCGGCGCAGGTGCCCAGGCCGGCCGCGGGCGCGGCGGGCACCGGCGCGCTGCCGGTCCTCGCGCTGCCTTCGTCGTCCGCCGCGGCCGCGGCCGCCGGTACCGTCGCGGTCGCCGCCGCGACGGCCCTGTCGGCGGTCGCCGCGCGGGCCACCCGGCGCACGCCCCAGCAGGGCCAGCAGGGCCAGCAGGGCCAGGAAACCCGGCAGGGCCGGGAAACCCGGCAGGGCCGGGAAAGCCGGCAGGACCGGGAAGGCTGGCAGGACCGGGAAGGCCGGCAGGACCGGAAGTCACGGGCGCCCCGGGACCCCCACCCGCCCCGCCGGCCCGAGCCGACACCCGCCGAAGCTCCGAACACCGGCCGCACCCCCGAGGTCGCCGGCACCCCCGCGACCGCCGGTACCCCCGACACCCCCGAGGTCGCCGGCACCCCCGCGACCGCCGGTACCCCCGCGACCGCCGGTACCCCCGCGACCGCCGGTACCCCCGACACCGGTGGAATCATCGAGAGCGCCGACACCGCGCCGACGGTCGTCGTGGACCGCCTCTTCCGGGACGGCCTCCGCGGACTGGCCCGGTCAGGCAGCGCCTCGGACCCCGGTGCCCGCGCCCGGCGCGAGGACGCCGACGCCGGCGACCTGATGACCGCCGACACCGTCCGCCTCGGCCGACCGCTCCCGGGCACCGCCCCCGACGCCCCGGACACCCCCACCACCCCCACCACCCCCGCCGTCCCCGTCACCCCCGACCACCGGAGCGAGTGAACCGTGCGTGTACTGGCCTACGAGCTGCGCCGGCTGCGCGGCCTGCGCTCCACCTGGCTGCTCCTCACCGCCGTGCTGCTCTGCGACGCCGCGGTGGCCGCGGTGCTGGCCGCCCAGACTCCCGCCGGGCCGCTGGCCGGGTCGGCCGGCGTGCGGCTGCTGACGGCGACCGTGCCGCTGATCCCGCTGCCGTTCGCGGCGCTCGGCGCCGGGTTGCTGGGCGCGCTCTCCTACGGCCACGAGGTGCGCCACCCGGGGCTGGCGGCCTCGCAGGTGTCGTATCCGCGCCGGGTGCGGCTGCTGCTGGCCAAGCTGGTGGTGATCGCCCCGGTGGCCGGGCTGCTGGCGCTGGTCACCCTGCTGATCGACACCGTGGTCGTCCACTTCGCGTTCCCGGACGGGGTGGCGGTGGCCGCCTGGTCGGAGCCGGCTGCCCTGTCGGGCCGGGTGTCCGAGGCGCTCGCCTCGGCCGGCTTCAGCGGGCTCGCGGACCTGCCCGGGGCTTTCGCCCCCGCCGCGCTCGCGGCCGGCCAGGGGGTGCCCGCCGCCCTGCTGGCCTTCGTCCTGCTGGTGGTCGTGGCTGGCTGGACGGGGGTGCTGACGGCCTCGCTGACCCGCAGTGCCGCCGCGGGGGTGCTGCTGCTCTGCGCGCTGCCGCCGCTGCTGGAGTCCGGGGTGGCCCTGGTGCTCCGGCAGACCGGCACCGCCTGGCCGGCCCGCGCGACCGACCTGCTGCCGTTCCAGTCCGGCGTCGAGTGGGCGTACGGATGGGTGTACGGCGGGGACGACAGGGTTGCCGAGGGCGGTTCGGTGCTGACCGACCCGGCGCTGCTGGCAGCGGTCGCGGCGCCGGCGATGGTGCTGCTGCTCGTCTCGCTCCTGGTCCAGGCCCGGCGGCGGGCGCTCTGAGGCGACGGGCGGCGTGCGGACCGGTCGGGCGCCCGCCCGCGCGGCTCCCGGCGGAGGCCGCTCGAAAGCCTCGCCGAGGGTCGGGAAGCCACCGGGAAGCCCCTCGCAAGGCCCGGACCGCCGCTGACGGTCTGCCAAGATCGACCAGCAGTGGCCGTAATGTGCGGTTCTTCCTGATAAGAAGTCAATTATCCAGTCACGGTCGATCACCCTTTCGTGTGCTTTTCACGAGAATTCTCAAGCTGCGCCCGCCGATCGCCGACAAAGGACTTGTGAGTACCCTTGCGCACCCCACCATGACCCCCGCCCGTTCCGCCGAAGGTGCCATCCCCGGCGCCGGCGACCTGGACCGCTTCTCGTACGCCGACCGGCCGACCCCGCCGGCGCCCCGCTGGGAGGGCGCCGAGTCGGATCTGGGCCGGGTCGGCCGCAAGACCACCAGCAGTCGTGGCCGAGGCCTGCACGGCCAGCTCGTGCAGCAGCTCGGTCAGATGATCGTCTCGGGCGACCTCGGTGCCGACCGCCCGCTCGTCCCCGAGGAGATCGGCCAGCGCTTCGAGGTCTCCCGCACCGTCGTCCGCGAGTCGCTGCGCGTGCTGGAGGCGAAGGGCCTGGTCAGTGCCCGGCCGAACGTCGGCACCCGGGTCCGGCCGGTCGGCGACTGGAACCTGCTCGACCCGGACATCATCGAGTGGCGCGCCTTCGGCCCGCAGCGCGACGAGCAGCGCCGGGAGCTGTTCGAGCTCCGCTGGGCGATCGAGCCGCTGGCCGCCAGGCTCGCCGCGGGGCACGGCCGGGAGGACGTCCAGCAGCGGCTGGTCGAACTGATCGAGATCATGGGCCACGCCGCCGCCCAGGCCGACCTCTCCACGTTCTCGCGGGCCGACGCCGAGCTGCACGCCCTGGTCCTGCAGATGGCGGGGAACCGGATGCTGGAGCACCTCTCCGGGATCGTCTCCTGCGCCCTCCAGGTGTCGGGCGGCCCGCCCACCTCCTGCGAGCGCCCCTCGGAGGCCTCGGTCAGCCTGCACGCCCGGCTGGTGGACGCCCTCGGCACCGGCGACGGCACGGCGGGCGAGGCCGCGGTGCGGGCGCTGCTCACCGTCCACCCGGAGATCGAGCCGTCCGTCCCCGCTCCCCGGGAGCACTGAGTCGCCCACCCGGCGATCGAGCGGCCCCGCGAACTCCCGGCCCTCCGGCTGCACCGCACGGCGCAGCCGGAGGGCTTCTTCACGCCCGGGCCCGGCCGTCGGACGCCCGCTCCGCCGTGAATCGCTGTGATCCGCCGTGATCCGCGGACTCCGCGGAATCCGCACGCCCTGCGGGAGCCGCCCCGGGCCGCGGTGGTCTGCCCATGCCAAGAGCTTGGTCGCGAGTGAGGGATGATGGAAGCCGGCCCCGGGCCGCGGGCGCCGAGTGGTGTGACCCGCGACACGAAGGCCATGCGTAACACTTGACGAGTAGCAGCGATGTGTCCTGAGCGGAAGCAGCTCCGGAATACCCCAACATGTCAGAATGCTGTGTTGGTCTGCGGCGCTGCTGCCGTCCTGCAAACCCAGTCCTCAAGCCCGAGTCGGTCGGAATCGACACCGCGCGTCCGACGCGCGATTTCCTTCCCCGCCCGCTCGGGCGGCCGGTACGGGTTCGAGTCCACTCATCGTCCGAGAGGTTGTTCGTGTCGGCCAGCACATCCCGTTCGCTTCCCCCCGAGATCGCCGAGTCCGCGGCTCTGCTGGCGCTCATCGAGCGGGGCAAGGCCCAGGGGCAGATCGCCGGTGACGACGTGCGCCAGGCGTTCGAGGCGGACCAGATCCCGGTCACCAAGTGGAAGAACGTCATGCGCAGCCTCAACCAGGTTCTGATTGAGGAGGGGGTGGACCTTATGGTCAGCGCGGCCGAGCCGGCCGGTGCCAAGCGCAAGAGCGTCGCTGCCAAGAGCCCCACCAAGCGCACTGCCACCAAGGCGGTCACCACCCGGAACCCGGCCGCTCCGGCGGCCCCGACCAAGCCCCCCGTGCGCATCGCGCCCGGCGCGACCATCTCCGTTCCGGCGGTCGCGGCCGCCGCGGCGTCGGTCGGCACGGTGTCCGCCGAGATCACCGAGGCGGGAGCCACGCTCTCCGCCGAGGCGAAGGCGCCTGCGGCGAAGAAGGCCGCCCCGGCGAAGAAGGCGGCCGCCAAGAAGACCGCCGCGCCGGCCAAGAAGACCGCTGCCAAGAAGACCGCCGCCGGCAAGGCGGGCAAGGGCGACGAGGAGATCGGCGGCGAGGAAGAGCTGATCGAGGACGTCGCGCTGCCCGGCGACAAGGCGGGCGAGGAGGCGGAGCCCGAGGAGGAGTCGCAGGGGTTCGTCCTCTCCGACGACGACGAGGACGACGCGCCTGCCCAGCAGGTCGCCGTCGCCGGTGCCACCGCCGACCCGGTCAAGGACTACCTGAAGCAGATCGGCAAGGTCCCGCTGCTCAACGCCGAGCAGGAGGTCGAGCTCGCCAAGCGCATCGAGGCCGGCCTGTTCGCCGAGGACAAGCTCTCGGCCGCCGACAAGCTGGCGCCGAAGCTCAAGCGCGAGCTGGAGATCATCGCCGAGGACGGCCGCCGCGCCAAGAACCACCTGCTGGAGGCCAACCTCCGCCTGGTGGTCTCGCTGGCCAAGCGCTACACCGGTCGCGGCATGCTCTTCCTGGACCTCATCCAGGAGGGCAACCTGGGCCTGATCCGTGCGGTCGAGAAGTTCGACTACACCAAGGGCTACAAGTTCTCCACCTACGCCACGTGGTGGATCCGCCAGGCGATCACCCGCGCGATGGCCGACCAGGCACGCACCATCCGTATCCCGGTGCACATGGTCGAGGTCATCAACAAGCTGGCCCGCGTCCAGCGCCAGATGCTCCAGGACCTGGGCCGCGAGCCCACCCCGGAGGAGCTGGCCAAGGAACTCGACATGACCCCCGAGAAGGTCATCGAGGTCCAGAAGTACGGTCGCGAGCCCATTTCGCTGCACACCCCGCTGGGTGAGGACGGCGACAGCGAGTTCGGCGACCTGATCGAGGACTCCGAGGCGGTCGTGCCGGCCGACGCGGTCTCCTTCACCCTGCTCCAGGAGCAGCTGCACTCGGTGCTGGACACCCTGTCCGAGCGCGAGGCGGGCGTCGTCTCGATGCGCTTCGGCCTGACGGACGGTCAGCCGAAGACGCTGGACGAGATCGGCAAGGTGTACGGGGTCACCCGTGAGCGCATCCGCCAGATCGAGTCCAAGACCATGTCGAAGCTGCGCCACCCGTCGCGCTCCCAGGTGCTGCGCGACTACCTGGACTGATCCGCGACCGGCGGGACCGCCGCCGGACCACCCGGTCCGGCCCGGTCCGGCGATCCGCACCGTGAGAAGGCCCGGACCGCGGTGGCGGTTTCTAAGGGTCGTTGCAACACGTGGTCGGTTGTTCAGGCCGCGAGCAGTTTATGCAGGCGCTCGGCTGGGGTTTCCCAGCCGAGCGTTTTGCGTGGCCGGCCGTTGAGCTCGGCTGCCACGGCGGTCAGGTGCTCCGCGGTGTGGGCGGCCAGGTCGGTGCCCTTGGGGAAGTACTGCCGCAGCAGGCCGTTGGTGTTCTCGTTCGAGCCACGTTGCCAGGGACTGGCGGGGTCGCAGAAGTAGACGGGGATGTCGGTGGCGACGCTGAAGGAGCCGTGGGCGGCCATCTCGGCGCGCTGGTCCCAGGTCAGTGAGCGCGTCAGGTGGGCGGGCAGGGTCCGGACGGCGTCCACGAGGGCGTCGCGTACCTGCTCGGCGGTTCGGCCGGCGGGCAGGTGC